>JBDRYG010000029.1:0-20096 GCA_039803305.1 Caldifarciminota bacterium | reverse complement strand
CCGACTCTAAATTCTTTTATATGTTCACCCACTCTTACTATTCTGCCTACTATCTGGTGACCTGGTATGATGGGTAAAGAAGGCGCCTTTAGATCTCCTTCAACAATGTGTAGGTCTGTATGACAAACCCCACATGCCTCAACCTTCACCAGTATTTCGTTTTCATACGGTTCTCTGAGGTCAATATTAACTATAGTTAGGGGGTTTTGTTCTATTATACCATACTTATAAATTACTGCAGCTTTCATAATAGGTTAAACTTACCTGTTAATTCCCTTAAAATCCAGCGTTTTCTAAAGATACCATGCGAAAAGTTATAAGAGGCAGGTTCAAACCCTATGTAAATTATAGGTTCTTTTCTGCCTATGTCACCCATAATCCCTGTTCTAATGGTGATCTTAAGGTTTCCATTTAATATACTAAGCAGATGGTCGAGGGTAGCACCAGCAATTTTTGTAGAAGATGTATCACCTGCAGTGTATGTGTAATAACCCTCAAAGGTAATAAAATTCCTTTCGTAGAAGAAGTGAATTACAGCATCATTACCCCAGTTTATTCTTAGAAGGGGCAGAGATAATCTGACATCAGCGGAATTTGTGTACCCCTTTGTTTTCAAATTGTACAACATCGTAAAATCAGTCATTAACACACCCTTCTTCCGTATAGGAACGAAATTGGTGTTTCCAATGCCTATATTCATACTCTGGTTATCCAGATTCCAGATTCCTGTAAAATATTGATCAACGTCAGGGTAAAATCTTGATGCAAAAACAGCACTTATGGAAAGTTGTTTCTTCATTGGGATAGCTTCTGCATACATGTTCCACTGTCTCAGATAACCACTACCTTTTAATTTCATGATCCTTCCTACGCCAAATGCCCAGAGTTCGGGATTTAGTGAAAGACGAAGTCCAAGAGATGTACCTGGTATTCCATTATAGAAGACTGTGATATTGCTATTTTTGGAAGTATCTTTGCGAACAATGAGGTCATACTCAAAAAGATTTAGTGGAGTGTGACCGAAAAATTCTAAGCCAGGGATTAGGATTTTTTCATCTTTTGTTACAAAGTATGGAAGGACTAAATCGTGGAAGAAGGCCTCTGATAGATGATAGTAATTATTCTTATGATACTTTACTTCTGGTATTGGGATTTCTGCAGCATCAAACCTCTGGTAAAAGCCCGAAAGATCCATGCATTTTCTAAATGATTCTTTTTCCGCAAGTTTTATGACTTCTCCATCAATATCTATTGAGGAATAGTATACAAAAGATGGAGAAGGAGTAGGGTTAAATGCGAGAACTTCCTCATCATAAGTGCAGATGACTTTGTCTATTAAGTCCAGCATAAATAGCTGCCATAAGTTCTGGTAGTTGGTGGAAAAATAAAGGGTATCATTCTGATAGGATATGCTAGCAATAGTAAATGGGACCTGGATAATAGTGTCAATTTTATTATTATACTTAAGCTCAAGAATTTGACTACCTTTGGTTTCTTCATGTGTGATTATAAATAAAGAGTTTTTACCTGCCACTATCTCCTTTATGGTGGTGCTATCAAAAGTTGTGACGGGTTCTGGTCTGCCACCCATCCAGGCAAAAAGGATGTTTTTCCCGTTTGGTTCTTCCTCTACGAAATAGACAGTATCATTTTTCACATCAAAGGTCCGAATTCTACCCTGAATCAGTTTTTTAATCTTTCCTTCTTTTTCCAGTTTAACGATTACGTTTAAGAATTTTATCCCATAATATGAAATGTTCTCCTTTCCAAGTTCGACTTCCGGGATACCGAAATATATATCTTCATCTCTAACCCTTATTGGAAGGGTTATATCTCCTGTATAGAGCACTGTTTTCTTACGAGTTTCCATGCTGAGCCTTACTAATTCCGAGGCTTGATAAACATAGTTACCGGATAGACGTTTTAAGTGTGATTTAACATAGTAAAGATTACTTTCGGAGTAGAACATATACTTAATTCCGTACGCTTTTTCTATATACCCTTGCTGAGGTGATACATAAGGCAGCTCTTTTTTGAGGTGTTTCCTCCAGTCGTTGTATATCCAGGAAACCGGTTTTTTGAATGCTATTAAGCCGGGTATGTCAATAAAGGGAACTGTAATGGGCATGTGAGCCAGGGTGGAGTAGTAACGGTTTAGCCTGAAATCTCCGTATTTTTTGAAAATAAACTCGGTGAATTCTGATCCTATTAAATAGGGAAGTTCGCTGTAGGGGTAGTCTACAGGGAGATGGTTAATGTAGACCCCTGGTCTTATTTTTCTTCTTGAATTTAGATATTTAAGATAAGCATCGAAAAAGCCTTCGTTTAATCGCCCGTCAAGGGTATCAATTGATGATTCCATGAGAACTGTAATGCCTTCTATCATATAGAGTGGGAGAAAAAGTTGATTAGGAAGAAGAATTTTACCTATAGCTTTGCGCATCTCGTTCACGGGGAACCTTACATTTGTAAGATGAGAAAGGTGGGTGTATTCATGGACTGCAACTGTCCTCCACCAGGATTTTGTAGTCCCAAAGTGGAGATCTGATTCTGGAATGTAGTTAAAAAGGGATATAGAATTGGATAGAGGGTCAGTATATCCATTTGAGAGTGTGCCTAAATCTTCTATAAAAATATAAGGTTTTTGTGGATTTCCACCTGTTACTCTGTCGATATTACTCTTGTAATATTCCAGATATTTTGCGACTCGTAGGGCATTTAATGAGTCGTGACTTTTATAATAGATGTAAAAATTTGGTGTTTCGAGGGTTTTAAACCAGAGTGACAAAACGACTATTAGGTAGTTCATATTACTGCCCCTTTTTTGAGAAAATCTCTTGAAGTATTATTCCGGTGCTTATAACAAAAAGTCCCAAAATACTGTAAAATTGAATCTTTTCTCTCAACACAAAATTAATAAAAATGAGAGATAAAAACGGCGCAAAGTAAATTAAGTTGTTTACTCTTGCTGTATCCTTAACCCCTTCAAGGGCCTTTAACCACAAGAAGAATGTGATCCCCATTTCAAAAAGGCCGATATAAACCCCTCCCGGTAAGACAAGTAAATTTATTATACGCGCTGGTTTGAAAACAACTTGGATGACTGTTAAGTAAATAAGACCAAACAAAAAGTTATAAAATAATTTTTGAATTACCGGCCTTTGATCTTTCATATTTAACAGCCAGTAAGTAGCCCATAAAATGGTGCTACCAAGTGCTAAAATGGTGCCTTTTACGTTGCTAAACTCTATGGATTTAATGTTTCCTTTTGTTATTACGATCACTGCCCCCAAAAAACTTATTAATAAAGCGGTTGCCTTTCTTAGACTTAACTTCCTTTTAAGAAAGATGGCTGAAAAAATTGTAAGGACTATTGGCCACAGGTAGTTTAGAAGTAAAGCCTCCTGTGCTTTTAATAGGTTATAAGCGTTAAAGAGAACCACATAATAAAGTAGAGGGTTAACAAGACCCAGTAAGGAAGAATTGAGGTTTTGAGGAATTTCGTAAAGAATATCCCTGATTTTTTTGCGGGTTTCAATTGTATAGAGAAAGAAAAGGCAAATGGCGGAGGTAGCAGAAGAAATTAATAAGACTCCAAATGGATTTGAATATTTTAGGGCGATTTTAAATGCTGTAGCTTGCGTTGACCATAACAAAACTGCGAGTACTGCAAAGGGCATTTTTGAGGATTTTAACTTACGGTCCTACATGAAATAACGGCCACTCATCCTCATAATCTTCGTATTTTTTAGCGTAATCCCTTTCAACTTCTAAAATTTTATAATGGGACATCTCTACGGTAGAAATGTATTCAAGGGTTCTTTTAACTTCTGCATCTTGAAATTTTTCTATAAGAGACTTATAAAACTCCGAAGCCTGTTTCTCCGCTGCCATTGCCATTTCAAGGATTTCAGAAATGGGCTGGTTTTCCCCTTTTAACTTTATGTCGGGAAGTGGAACAGGCGAGTGTTCTGGTAGTATTATAGTTTCGCCGGGAAAGTTTTGATTAAACAGGTTTTCGAAGAAGATCCTGTGCTTATCTTCTTCTTGAGCCAGAAAGTCAAATTTGTTCTTGAGCAAGTAGTTCTTTACTCTGGATTTTACTGACAAATAAATATCCCTTGATTCGACCTCACTTTTAATTGCTGTGAGCAACAATTCCTTAACTGTGTACTTTGAAAGATCCATAATCCCTCCTATTTTGAAGAATTATAACACCAATTTTCTGAATTTAGAACATTTTGGGTTATTAAATTGGGATCTTTAGATAACATGTTATAGACTGTTTTAGGTTGTGGATTGGGGTGATTGTTTTAAGCTCTATGTACTAATGCTTCGCGCAATTAAAATCACAAAAGGACTGTACGCCTGAGAGTGTGAAGCATTTCCAGGGCATTTTTAAGCATTGCATGGTTGTTGTTAAAAAAGACAAAAACTCTCTCGGGATTCATATCCTTTATTTTTTGAGCTATTTCAATTAACTCTTCAGTACTATAATCGTAGGAATACCATGCTGCTTTACCATGCATTCTAAGATACACCGTACCACTAGTATTGATAATATCTGTTGGTAACTTTGGCGCGTTAATTGAGACCCACGTAATTCCTGCTCCTTTTATTTCATCAATTATTGATTTTTCGAACCACTGGATGTTACGTGGCTCAAGGGCGAATTTTTTACCTAAAGAAGTAAAACTATAAAATTCTAATATTTTAGAGAGGTCTTTGGGTGTTGTTGAAGGTGGAAGCTGAAATAGGTAGAATTCAGTTAGATTATCAAGGGGCGCAAAGAGCTCTTTAAATCTGATCCAAATATCTCTTGCTTCTCCGTCGAATTTATGAAGATGTGTAATTCTCCGTGAAACCTTTATTGCCCATTTCAGGTTTTTACCCTTAACTGCCCAACCTTTTACTTGTGACGGATATGGGAATCTGTAAAAAGATGCATTTAGCTCTATGGCATTGAGCTCCGTATTATCTGTGTACCACTGGAGTGAACCTCCAGTATTCCAGGAATATGCCCAACCCGAAGTACCTACAAAAATCTCCATTACAATTAAATATTGAAGATTTTAATATGAAAAGTAAAGGGCCCCGAAAAGGGGCCCTGCAGTTCTTAAGTTTTAAGAGATAGTGATTTCAATATTCGAGTATTTCTATGGTTCCAAACTTTTCCAGTTTTTTCAGGTCAATCTGAGTGCTGTCTCCCACTACAATAATTGCCATTTTATCCAGTTTAAGATAAGTTGAACTAACTCTTTTGATATCATTCAAGTTTTGATTTGAAATATGTTCTCGAAGCCTTACAAAATAATCGTCAGGATACCCAAAAAGACTTCTAAGGGCTAGCCTCTGGACAAAAGCCCAGTCACTGCGTATAGAGGTAACTGTTGAGCTTAGGAATGATTCTTTCGAACAATCCAATTCTGCTTGAGTTATATTTCCTTCTACCATCTGCTTTATTGCGTCTTCTATGTGATATATCGCCTGGTCAAGAGCATCGCTTCTTGTGGCACTGAAAGCATAAAATACACCTTTCATGTTTGACAATGTAGAGAAGTATGCGTAAGTATCATAGGCAAGCCCTAACTCATTTCTTACTTTGGATACAATTTTGGAATTAAACCCACCCCCTAAGATATCACCTACTAAGATGAGTGGATACACTTCTTCAAAATAACCTGATGGAATATCCTGGACAAAGTAGATGTATCCCTGTGGGACGTTTTTCTGGACAAAGTAAACTTTTCTCTGAGCTAATTCGCCGGGTTTTATGAGCGTTAGTTCTTTTGCATTGTTTTTATCTTCGCTGAAAACATTTTTTAACTGTTCTTTAAGAGCCTCGCCATTAAAGTCACCAACTACCGAAATTACCATGTTTTTAGGCTGGAAAAAAAGACCATGAATTTCCTTTAGATGGGTACCTCTAATATTTTTTATTTTCTCTAAATTAGGTTTTGTTGAAAGTGGGTTTCCAGAGAAAACTATCTTCTTTGTGGCTTCGTTAAGAAGGTTATTTGCGTCTTCGATATATCTTTCCCAGTTATCCTCAATCTTTGCCTTTTCTTTCTCAACTTCTTCCTCGCAGAAGGTTGGATAAAACAAAATTTCATCCATAATTTTTAAAGCAAGGGGTGTATACTTGGTCTGGAAAGTAAAAGTATAGGTTATATACTCGTCTTCAGCCCTCTGGTCAATTCTAATCGCATTTATCTCTATGGAGTCAATTATCTCTTCGGGTTTAAACGAACTTGTTCCTCCTTTTACCATTGAATTTACGAGTAGTTCCGGGATAAGTTTCTCGCCATGGCCAAGGTACGCAGCCCCACCTTTCACATATACCGTGATTTCCACAAGGGGAAGGTCATGGTTTTCTTTGAGATAAACCGTTGTACCCGATGGTAAAGTTAATTTCTCTATGTCTTTCCCTACAGTAGGGACTGTCCACTGTAAGGGTTTAAACTTCATTTTTTTGATTTCTCGCGCCATTGGGGATTCTTTTGAATTGACTATTGAGACAAGAGATAATGTTAGAATTAGAAGAATTTTTTTCATGTTTACCTCCCGAGAGTGATAATCGAAGCCTTTTCTTTAATCAAATATTTATTTAAAACCCTAATGATATCATCAAAGGTTATTGAGTCTATAATTTCTAATTCTTTCTTGAAAAATTCTGGATCATTGGCGATTCTAACCCCTCTCGCTGCACTAAATGCAAGAGTCTGGTACGATCTTTGTCTCATTAATACCGACATCTTGTAATTGTTCTTTGCTCTTATAAGTAATGTGGAATCAAAAACAGCATCCTTAAGGGAATCTAATAGAGCGAAAATTTCTCTTTCAAGAGTGGGGAAATCGGTGTTTGGTATCAAATATATTCCGAAGAGGGATGGTGCTTTTCCATCCCAGCCGGTGGTAAAGGTTTCACCGTCAATGATTAAACCTTTCTTTGTAAATTCGCGTTTTAGGATTGAACCCTCAGCTTCTCCTAAAATGTATGAAAACATTGATAGAGCGTAAAAGTCGCGTTCTGGATATTTTGGTCCCTTAAAGCCGATGACAAGGGTAGGTCTGGCTGGTATTTTGATTTCTGAACGACGGATTTCCTTTTGTTCTGGTTCGTCGGTGTATTTAAAGATTTTCTCTGCTTTTCCATACCATTTCCCAAAGTATTTTTTGATTAATTTGAGGTCTTTAACTGGGTCGACATCGCCTACAAGAACTATTATACAGTTATCTGGTGTGTAGTGGTTTTTGTAATACCACATTACCTGGTAGGGTTTTACTTTCGTTATGTCATCTTCCCACCCTATCACAGGCCACCTAACAGGAGACGCCTTATACGTCGTTGAAATTAACTCGTTCCAAATTCTCTGATAGGGACTTCTTTCATCCATTCTTCTTTCTTCATTTACAACATCCCTCTCTGAGAAGAATTCCCTTAACACCAGGTTTTTAAATCTATCGGATTCTATCTTAGCCCATAGCTCTTTCTTGTTTGATGGTAGCATTACAAAATAAGATGTGGTGGTACTGGATGTCATGGCATTCATGGAAACTCCACCGTGGCTACCATAAATTTTCCAGATTTCTTCAGAAACTATGTATTTTTTTAGTTCATCCTGGAGAGATTTTATACTATCCATCAAGGCTTTTTTGGATACCGAGTCGTTTACAGTTTCCAGCTTTTCATATAGCTTTTCTATCTGACTATTAAGTCTGGATTCTTTCTTATAATTCACCGTTCCGAGTTTTTTAGTCCCTTTAAATAACATGTGTTCAAGTAGATGGGATGTTCCTGTAATCCCTGGCCCTTCGTTAGCAGAGCCAACGTCGAATTGAACTAAACCGAAGAAAACGGGAAGCGATTTATTTTGGATAAACACAACACGAAGCCCGTTATCCAGCTTGAAATAGTAAGTTGTACTTTGTTGGGCTATAAGAAAAAAAGTGAGAATAAGAATACTCATAATGATTTAACACCTCCTTTTGATAAATTATATTGTTCTTACTACGAACAATCTTTATAGGTTCTTGTACGCCTTTAGCTCATTATAATTTTTCAGAATAAAGGAGGTCGCTGTATGCTGAGTTTTGAAGAAATAAAAAAAATTGCAGATCAAATTGAAAATGGAGGTTTTGAAAGGATACCTCCCCAGGAGGTTGCTAAGCTTATAGATCATACTAATCTTAACGCATTTACTGTAAAGAAAGACATTGAAAAACTTGTGGAAGAAGCAATTAAGTACGGGTTTTACAGTGTTTGCGTTAACCCTGTGAATGTCAAGCTGGTTAAGGAAATTTCGGGAAGTTCTGGGCTAAAGGTTTGTTCTGTTTCCGGGTTTCCCCTGGGACAAAATACTTTGGAGATAAAAATAAGAGAAACGGAAAGGGCCGTTGATGATGGTGCGGATGAGATTGATATGGTAATTAATGTTGGAAAATTAAAGGACGGAGATTTAGATTACGTTGGCACAGAGATATCCGCTTTGAAGAAAGTGTGTGGTGAGAAAGTCTTAAAGGTTATTATAGAGTGTTGTTATTTAAGTGACGAGGAAAAAGTTTTGGCAACAAAGTTATGCGTCGATCATGGGGCTGACTTTGTTAAGACCTCTACCGGTTTTGGAAAGAGTGGTGCTACTGTATACGACGTATTGTTATTGAATTCAGCCGGAGGAGGGAAGATCAAAGTTAAGGCTGCGGGCGGGATAAGAACCTATGAGGATGCACTTAAAATGGTAAAGGCAGGTGCAGCAAGAATTGGTGCTTCAAAAAGCGTAGATATCGTGACTGGTGGAGGAGCGAAAGATTCGGTTTATTAATTCATTAAGTTTCGGGGCCGACTAAAAGTCGGCCCCTTAAGAAAAATTTGCTTATTATTTAGTGATGAAAATTTTTCTGCAAGATGATCCGTGTTCGCTGGATAATCTGAGGAAATAAACTCCGTCTTTCATTGCTTTTCCTTTCTCATCTTGAGTCTTGATGGTTACGACATATTCCCCGGGAGACTTAACTTCGTCATTGACAAAAATATTAATTAACCTGCCAGATGCGTCATATAAAATCAATGAAACCCTGCCTGACTTACCTACAAAGTAGCTGAGTTTCGTTGCGTTTCGTACGATGACTGGTAATTTTGCGAATCCAATTGGGCTTTTGTATGTAACTGCGTTTTCTTCTATTGGGGTGTACCCCCAGTGAAGCTTCCAGACTTCATTGGAAGGTGTCCAGCTCCCTGTATTGTCTCCTCCTAAAACGTAAAGCTCGTTGTGTGTTGCCCTGGCAACAAGAAAATCGTTCCTTACGATAATGGAAGGGTAGTTTGGAAGGGTATTCCATATGCCTTCACTAACGGAATATTCATATGCATGTGCTGAAGGGTTGGTGTTTTCAAACCCACCTATAAGGTATAGGTATCTATTACCATCCCTCGTTATTGTTGCAGCACCATTGAGAAAAGTGGGAACTGGTAGGGAAGCCCCAGAAGTCCATGTAATTTCGTTAGGCGAATTTGGATTTATGACTCCTAGGTATAATGTAGAGTATAAATTGTAGTAAAAATCACGGCCTCCTCCAATAACCCATATTGTGTCACCTGTGATTACAGCTTTACCCATTAAGAAATCGTCAGGCATGCTTGTTCCAGTTGTCCACGAGTCTGTGTAAGTATCATAAATTTGCACGATTGAGGTTGCTGAAGTCCCGTCATACCCCCCGATAAAGTATATCAGTGAATCCTTATATACACACTGAGCCCCAGCGGCCCTACCATATGGAACTGGTGTCCCTACAGACCAAGAATCGAGTTGAGTATTATATATTAGATTGTAGTTTCGTATGCTTCCATCGTAGCCACCCAAAATGTATATATTCCCGTTTATATATGAAGCGTTAATCCAGTCTACAGAGTAAGGCATTGGGGATTTTGTGCTCCATGAATTTGTTTCCGGATTATATTCGAAAGTATAGTTGTAATATGTGCTACCTCCAGCATATCCTCCAAAAACGTAAATTTTATCTGTTAGTGAGTCATAGGTGCTGGCATGGCACATTAGCGGAGAAGGCATATCACTACACCGCTCCCACTCAGTCCAAAAATCTGTCCTAACTGTCATTGTTTTCGTGTCGTTGGAAATGTTAAGGTCTCCGTTGGTGGTGGCACTAAATGTTATAGTGTATTGAACGCCTGAGTTCCGGGACGGGGTCCAGGGAGAACTCAAAGTATATTCAATTTCACTACCACTATCAAGGTTGAAACTGGATGTTTCTGTAAGGATATTTGTACCGGCAGAATCAATAGTCACTGTGAGGTGCACGGTATCTGCCGAGATACCATAATTTTTTACAATGGCAGATACATTTACGGGAACGCCAGGGAATACCCGCGAACCCGGAGAAGTGATTGTATGTACTCCTACATCATGAGTGGGTAATCCTTTTAGCTCAACATTATCGAAGGCTGCATACCAGTCCCAATTTGCGTTTGTATATGCAAAATATACTTTAATAGAATCAACGCTACTATAAGTTGATATGTTCACTGAATCCCAAGCAGGGCCTGTATCCGTTGTCCACAACTTGAGTTGAATGGGATTAGACCATGAACCACCTGAAAATACGCGTATACCCATGGCGTATCTTTCGTTACCGGAATAGGAGTTGAAGGAATATCCAAATTTAACATACTGGAGTGAAGGTGGAGGAATCACCGCCGGTGAGTATGCAGTGTCAGAAACTGGCACTGTTCCTGCTATGTCTGAATCAATCCAGAAGGATGAGTCGCCAGGTTCGGGGCACATCCAGTCAGATCTGTGATTTGATTGTCTTACAGCCCATCCTCGTGGGAAGGGTTCTCCGTTAGTGTGGGTCCAACCTTGTGGTCCAGTTTCGAAGTCCCATATAATTGAAGGTTGTGCATTTGATCCGAAAATCTGAAAGGACGATTCTATTGGATGACCAAAGATGTCATTCGCGGGTGTCCAGTTTGGAATATTTAAGAGTGGAAATCTCATGTATCCTTGTTGACCATCGCCCCATCCAGGTGTGTTTGCAGGCCAAGATCCATTAACTCCCCATTGAGGTGGATAAATCAAAACAGCTTGGAAAACTATCCAGTATGTATGACCTGCTAAAGCCAGAAAATCAGGTATGGACGCCCCGTATTTGTAATATCCACCCAAATCAGTTTCGCTGAACGAAGAAACCCTTGCTATGTAAATTGGCTCTGTTTTTGGCATGTTATATCCAATACTATCTTCATATATCTTAATGCGAAAACCTAATAATCCTCCAGGTGTACCATTCCAGTAATTTCCCCACCATGTTAGAGAATCAATAATAAAAGTTTGGGATAACGAGAAGTTGTCAGCAAATTCTGCTTCAAATGGGTAGACCGAATCCCATTGTGATGCGTGAGCTTGATAGTATCCTGTAGCCTCCTGGTTGAAAAGCAATGAGGATTTATTGCCATCGCCGGTTGTGGAATTTACTATTGCTTTTATTTCTCCAGATGTTTTGAGTTCATGTGGCGAGCCTGTTAATCCTGTTTTTTCCCAACCGTGAGGTTGAGATGCAACTAATGCTATTACAAGTATGAACCAACTCATAACTCCTTTAACCCTAAAGGGAATTCCAGTTAAATGGCAAAATAGAATTCCAAGTTCAGGGTTGGAAAAAGTATAGTGCTTTATGTAGTTGTTGTCAATATTTAGTTTAAAAAATTGATTATGGACTTGATTTTTTTTGCTTCTGGTCTAATAATTATTATATGACTGACCAGTCAGTCAATAAAAAAGCTTTAGACACAAAGGAAAAGATTCTTATTGCAGCCAGGAACATTTTTGGTCAAAAAGGCTTTTACGAGACCAAGATGGACGATATAGCAAGAGAAGCTGGAATTGCCAAGGGGACCCTGTATCTGTACTTCAAATCAAAGGAAGAGCTATATGAATGCCTTATAAAAATGGGTTTAAATTTAATAGAGCAAGCTATTCTGGAAATTCTCGAAGCCCCAAAGTCTTTTTCGGAAAAATTAAAGGAGATAATTGCTTACATTATTGATATTCTTAGTGATAATAGAGAATTCGTACTCAGAATTATGTATGAGATGCCTCTGGCTCAAATTTGGAAGGAAGATTTTAAGCAGAAAATATTCGGCGAAGAGCAGCGACTTGCCGAGAGCTTTAGAAAGTTTGTGATTGAAGGCATCAATGTTGGATTTTTCAGTGAATATGATCCTGATATTCTTACTAACGTGCTCATTGGTGCAATAACGAGGCCAGTCTTTGTTTATTTTCTGGAAAAGAAAGATATGGAGAGGTTAAAGATAGATCTTTTTGAAGTTATTAAAAACGCTTTTTGCAAACCCTGTAAAGGAGGCAGTCTATGAAACTACTTTTATTATTAATTACTTTTGGCTCCGATACGCTTTTTCTGAGCCTTAACCAGGCAACAGAACTATTGTTAAAAAATAATTACCTAATCCTTGCATCAGAGTGTCAGGTTAGGGCTGCTGAGGCTCAGAGAAACCAGGCTTTATCCGCCTTTTTACCTCAGGTGAAGCTTGACGGGAATTACAGAAGGGTTTCGCTGGTCCAGGAGATGAAGAGTTTTCAAGTAGACAGCCTGGTGATGATCAGACCTGGTGTTTTTATACCTGTGGGACATACGGTTAATATTCCTTTTGGACAGAAAGACAATTACCAGGTTAATCTGGGTATTAGTCAGCCTATCTTTACATGGGGTATTTTGCTAAGGACATACCAAATGTCTGTCCTTAATCTTAAGGATAAAATGTTAAGTGATACAATAACTCGAAATCAGCTCGTTTTTCAGATAAAACAGTTGTATACCTATGGTTTAATTCTCAGAGAGTTCGTTAATTTGTCGCGTAAAGTTGATGAGGAACTTTTGGAACATTATGAAACAACCAAAAGAAAATACAACCTTGGGACTGCAACGGAGATTGAGCTTCTTCAGGCTGAAAGCAAGTATAAGAATAACAAATTTCAGATTCTTGAAGCTGAGAGGCAATATCAGGAAATAATTGACATGATGAAAGTTCTTTTAAATCTTAACCCTAATGTAACCCTCGTGCTTACAGATTCTTTATATCTTGATGAGAACTATATTAATGGTCTTGTTGAGTCAAGTTTCAACGAACAAACAAGATACGACATAAAGAGTCTTGGATTAAAACTTCAAATTGTTGAGCTTTCAAGGAAAAATGCTGCTTCGTCTAACTTGCCTAATTTATTTTATTCTTTTAACTATTTAATGCAAAAACCCTTTGGCTTTGAAAATATATGGAAAGATTATTGGGCCCTTACAGTGGGCATTTCGCTTTCTATTTTCGATGGGTTGAAGGGTAGTTCGCAGTTCAGGGAATTAGGCTTTCAGAAAAAGGGACTGGAATACTCACTGGCCTTTCAAAAAAATTCAGCTACAATGGAGTTTGAGCGTGCAAGAAGAAATCTTTTGAGTGCGATAAAGAAGTATGAAGTTCAATCTGAGAACTTAAAGGTTGCAGAAAAGCTCTATTACACTGTAAAAACCCAATATGAGCAAGGGCTCGCTACCCAACTTGATTATATCGATGCAGAAACAAATTATTTTGCCCAAAGGGCATATCTAATTCAAGCCCTGGGAGATTGTGTTATTAAGGCAATAGAGCTCGAGAAAACTATAATGGGTATAAAATAGGGGGTGTTTATGTATAAGAGAGTTTTTACTGTGATTTTTCTTTTGTTCGGAATTTTAAGTGCCCAAAACGATTCAAAAGCCAGAAGTTTTTTGGTAAAGGTTGATAAAGTATCAAAAGGCACCATAGAAGAGTTTGTATATACTTATGGACGTGTAACAGGAATGGAGGAGGCGCCGGTTATTCCACCAATGCCAGGAAGAGTGGTGAGCATTTTAAAAAGGGAAGGTGAAAAAGTGTCAAGGGAAGAAGTAATCGCCCTTTTAGATAGAGAGATACCAGGTGTGAAGACTGAATATTTACAGGTCAAATCCCCGATAGACGGAATTTTGACAATAATAAATGGAAGAATTGGGCAATACACCTTGCAAACTCAACCATTTGCATATGTTGTTTCAGAAGAACAAATGGTCGAAGTTAGTCTTGGATCCGAGGATCTTGTAAAAGTAAGAGAAGGAGCAAAGGCTTATATTTCCGCAGGGGGCAAGATAGTTAATGGACGAGTGATATCTAAATCCGTTGCTTTAGATCCGCTTTCTCTAACAGGGAAGGTCAGGATAAAAATTAATGATGGGAGTCTCCCTTACGGTTCCATTGCACAGGTTAAAATCGTAGTCAGGGAGAAAAATAATGTACTAATTGTACCCGAATCTGCGTTGGTAGAAAAGGGTAATAAATTTGTTGTTTATGTTGTTAAAGGTGAAATCGTCAGAGAAATTCCGGTAGAGGTGGGTATTGTGAGTGAGAACAAAGCTGAGGTAAGAGGTGACTTAAATTCTGGTGATCTTGTTGTAACTGTAGGTGCACAAGGGCTTTACGACGGGGCAAAAGTATCCTTGGAGTAAAGGAGAGGAGATAGAAAATGATAAAGTTCTCTGTAAGACATCCAGTAACAATTTCAATGTTTATCACTATACTTCTCGTACTTGGTACAGTTTCCCTTTCAAAAATGGGGCTTGATTTACTTCCCCAGATGACCTATCCTGCCGTTACAGTTATAACTCAGTATCCAAATGTGGCCCCAGAAGATGTAGAAGCGCTGGTCACCAAGCCAATAGAAAGTGTAGTATCAACTGTTTCAGGTATCAAGAAGGTTTCTTCAATGTCTGTAGAAGGAGCTTCAATAGTAGTTGCAGAGTTTGAGTGGGGTACTAATCTCGACTTTGGCGCGCAGGAAATTAGAGATAAAATTGGTCTTGTTGAGAGATATTTCCCTTCGGAGGTCCAGAAGCCACTTGTATTGAAGTTTGATATTTCAATGCTTCCAATATCAAGATACATGGTCAGGTCTGAGAAATACTCGTTAGTTCAGTTAAGAGAGCTAATGGAGAGTGAAATAAAACCCTATATAGAGCGCGTGGACGGCGTTGCCACAGTGGATGTAATTGGTGGAAGTCAAAGAGAATACTGGGTAGAGGTTGATCTTAGCAGGATGTTAGAAGCTGGATTGACATTCTCACAGGTAGCTCAGATGCTTCAGCTTAACAACTTTAATCTTCCTTCTGGAAAAATAGATAGGCGCCACAGAAGTCTCTTAGTAAGGACAGTTGGGGAGTATAAAGGAAAAGAAGATGTGGAAAACCAGGTGGTGGGGTTCAGGAAAAATGGTTTGCCGGTTTTTCTTAGAGAAATTGGGAAGGTTTATATTAGAGAATCTGAAAGAACTGGATTTGCCAAGGCTTTTAACGATGAAATTGTGATCCTTTCAATATACAAAAAGTCTGGTGCCAACACTGTTCAGGTTTCTTCTCGAGTGGATAAAGTGATAGATAAGATCAGGGCTCAGTACAGAGATGTAACTTTTGAGAAGGGGTTCGATCAGGCAAAATTTATCAAACAATCCGCATCCAATACAGTCAACAATGCTCTAATAGGTGCTTTGCTGGCGGCGATAATGATTTTCATTTTCTTGTTGGATCTGAGGCCCACTATTGTAATAGCTGTTGCTATACCGCTTTCAGTTTTGATTTCCTTCACAGTTCTTTATTTTCTTGGATATTCGCTAAATATGATGACCCTTGCAGGCATTGCTCTTGGTGTTGGCATGCTTGTAGATGCTGCAGTAGTTGTTGTTGAAAATATTTTCAGACATGAGGAGGCAGGTGAGGATAGATATAGCTCAGCAATTTCTGGAACGGAAGAGGTTTGGCTTGCTATTTCTGCTTCTACTTTTACCAACATTGTCGTTTTCCTGCCGTTAATATACATCGGGGGTATGATAGGGCAGTTTACTAAACCTATGGCGGTTACTGTCACAGTTACTCTGCTTGCGTCACTCCTAGTTGCAGTCACGATAATTCCCGTTCTAACCTCAAGTTACATAACGGCGAGTGTTGCTGTGAAAGAAATGAGAAAACGATATTGGTTTTCGTACATAAAGGATTTTTATGAGAAAGTGCTTAGAAATTTCATTTTACCAAAGCGGGGCTTGGTTTTAGTTATAGTTTTCACCCTTTTCTTAATTAGTTTACCTCTTGTAAAATTTTTGGATACCGAGTTTATACCACCAATGGATATGGGAAGCGGAATTATTCAAATAGAATTACCCACGGGGACAAACTTATCGGAAACAGAGAACTATGTGAAAAATATTGTGGATATTGCCAGTGCTTATCCTGAGATCGAGAGAGTTATGGTAATTGGTGGTGAGTTTAGGGAAGTAGGTTTGTTTGGGGGTGCTCAGGGAAGCAACTCCGCAACGGTATTAATACGGCTTATTGATGCAAGTAAAAGAAAGAAAACAGCATTTGAAATAACAAATGAAATTATGAATAAAGTCCCCAAATATGAGGGTGCGACTATCAGATCTATGGATTTTACTACAGCATTAATTATGGGAGGTGCTGGCAGGCCCATTGAAATTTCTGTTTTTGGAAAAGATCTTGAAGAACTTGTTGCAGTTGCTGAAAACATTAAGAATGAAATATCGAAAATAGAGGGTGTTAAAAGAGCAGAAATTTCTCTTAAGAAAGGGAAACCGGAACTTAATATAAAGATTATTAGGGATAAGGCTGCTTACTTCGGCGTTGTTCCAATACAAGTTCAGAAGGAACTGCAAACAGCATTTCAGGGAACTCAGGTCACGACCCTCCGCTTAAAGGGAAAAGAGTACAAACTTATTCTGAAAGCTGATACCACATATTTGCGAGAAAATATTGAAAAGATAAAGTATTATCCAGTTATGACTCCTGTAGGCGCTGTAATTCCCCTTAAGGAAATTGCTGAGTTTTCCTATGAACTTGGCCCCGTTCAAATTGACCACGAGAACCAGTCGAGAGTAGTAAAAGTCCTTGCGGATATTGAGGGGCGTAAAAAGAGCGAAGTTTTTGCTGATATCAGATCAAAACTTTTTGGGATTGCTCTTCCAGAAGGGTATTCTATAGAGATAAAGGGCGAGTTTGAGCAGGTTAGAGACATGATTAAGAACCTTGGTATATCAATCTTAGCTGCTATTTTGCTTGTTTACATGATATTGGCTGCTCAGTTTGAGTCTTTCAGGGACCCGTTCATAGTTATGTTTAGTATACCTCTAATGATAATTGGGGTTATCCTGGCTCTTCTCATTACGAAAACATCAATCTCAGTTCCTTCTATGGTCGGGGTTTTAGTTTTAAGTGGAGTAGTGGTGAATCAGGCAATAGTGATGATCACTTTTTACAAAGAACTTCGTGAGAATGGTGAGGATCCTCTTGAAGCTGTGGTAAAAGGGTCTGTGACAAGGTTAAGACCGGTTTTTATCACTAACTTTACCACAATTCTTGGTATGTTACCTATGGCCTTTTCCTTTAGGAGTGAAGGGGGTGCTCTAAGGGCACCTTTAGCTATAAGTATGATCGGAGGTCTTTTGGCATCAACGTTCCTTACACTTATAGTTATTCCTGTGGTTTACTCAATTTTTGAGAGGATTAAGGTAAGATAAGGGCTTAAATAAAGATAAGGAAATTTGAAAAGACTGGTGGAGGTGGCGGGAATCGAACCCGCGTCCAGGGGCTCCGGACCATAGAGCACTACATGCTTAGCCTGTCTTTTGATTTCCCCATCTCACACCGACAGGCAGGTGTTTCGATGGGTAGCCCTGCTTCTTCTCAGCTTTAGCCCGCAGGACGAGAGCTAAAGCCCAGCTCCTGACTATTACGCCCTCTTCCCGAGCAGGAGCACCCCAGGAAGGGACGTGCTGCTCAATTAGGCAGCGTAAGCGTAACTGTAGTTGGCAGTTGTTTTTTTGCGGCCTTATTAACGAGGCGACCGCACCCCGGCATGCGCTCTATGATCCAGTTAAGCTCTGTCGAATCCAGTACACCCCCTGACAAAGAACAAATAAATTATAATGATATTTTAACGAATTGTAAATAGGAAAATTGACACTTGTAAGCGGGGTTATTGATTTGTAACTTCTATATAATTTTGCAAAGCGTGCATTAAAATTTCTTTATGGATTTTGTTGACAAAATAAAAATTTTGGGGGAGAGTGCCAGGTTTGATATTTGTGGAGATTGCTTCATTTCTGAGGAGGTGAAAAGAGCAAAAGATATCAATCTTTCCAAATGGATATATCCAGTAACCATGCCCGATGGAAGAGAAATTAGGCTTTTAAAGGTGTTACTCTCAAATTTCTGTGAAAACGATTGTGTATATTGCCCGATTTCTAAGCATCTTGGAATCAGAAGGATCTCTTTTAGGCCCGAGGAGTTGGCTGAAGGGTTTATGCGACTTTACAGGAAAAATATTGTTAGCGGTTTGTTTCTTTCTTCAGGAGTCAAGCATAATCCAGAACTAACCATGCAAGAACTTATTGATACTGCATATATTTTAAGGAATAGGTATAATTTTAGAGGATACATACACCTTAAAATTCTGCCTGGAGCTTCACTCCAATCTTTGGAAATGGCTGTAAAACTGGCTTCAAGAGTCTCTATAAATTTAGAAGTGCCTTTAGAAAAGTATCTTTCAATACTGAGTCTTAAAAAGGACTTTAAAGGGGACTTACTGCCAAAACTTAAGAAAATATCAGATTTTAAAAGAGCTTCACCAGTTTATTTAAGAGATGGTTTTACTACCCAGTTTGTGGTTGGTGCTGCAGGGGAAAAGGACAAAGAGATTTTACTAACTGTTTTTGAATTATACAAGAATCTGTCTCTTACACGAGCCTATTATAGCGCTTTTCAGCCTGTACCCGGGAGCCCCCTTGAAAATTATCCCTCCACTCCACCAATCAGGGAGTATAGACTCTACCAGGCTGATTTTTTAATCAGGAAATACGGATTTGATTTCTCTGAGTTAGTATTCGAAGCTGATGGGAATTTGAATATCCTGAGTGATCCAAAGACAATCTGGGCAAAAAGACACCCTGACTTTTTCCCTGTGGAAATCATGAACGCTTCCTATGAGGAATTGTTGAGGGTCCCGGGTATTGGACCCAGGAGTGCAAAAAAGATAGTTAGTCTTAGAAAAAAAGTCGCAAACCTATCAGTTGATGTGTTGCTAAAATTAATCCCAACATTCAGAAGGGCGATGCCTTATATTACGATCAAGGGGAAGAAGTTGGTAAAAGGTTTTAAAGAGCTTTCTCTTTTTGGGGTATGAAAGAACTTATTTTTTTAATGATTTTATTCTCAAATAGCGTTTTAAAATTGGCCAGGAGAGAAGGAGTTGGCTCCTGGGCTGAATTTATCTGGAGATATTCTTCTGAGGTTGATAGGGTTGAGTTTAACTATGAGAATTTCGTATTGAATTTAAAAGCAATCAAGGAAAACTTTGAGAGGGTTCCGTGGAAAAACGTTATCCCCGAAAAATATTTTTACCATTTTGTGTTACCTCTTAGGGTGACTCAGGAACCCTTGGAAAACTTTTATTATGTTTATAAAGATACACTCTATGAGCTTGTTAAGGACTGTAAAAGTATTAAAGAAGCAGTGCTTCGTATTAACGAGTGGTGTTTTACTAAAATAGAATACAAACCCACTGACCCATGGGATCAGTCTGCGGTTGCTACTATCAATAGAGGCTTTGGTAGATGTGAAGAGATGAGTATACTTTTTATGAAAGCATTGCGGACCGTATGTATTCCTGTAAGGTATGTGTATTCGCCGTGGTGGCCTTTTACAGAATCTAATCATGCGTGGGTTGAGGTCTGGACTGAAGATGGGTGGCATTTTCTGGGTGCTGCCGAGCCTAGTGATTTTGACTTTGCATGGTTTAGAACAGCTTCAAGAAGAACTGCTCTTGTCTTGTGCAGTGTCTTTGGGAAATATGAGGGAGAAAAGGGGGAAGTCCTGAAAAAGTGTGAAAAGCACACTATCTTAAATCTTACGAAGAATTATACTTATCCATTTCTTCTCAGGGTTAAAATCGTTGATGAAAAGGGAAAACCGGTTTCCAATGTAGGATTATCTTTATG
>JBDRYG010000028.1:0-20357 GCA_039803305.1 Caldifarciminota bacterium | reverse complement strand
TTTTTAACTACTACGATAAATGCAAAAGATGAGCCAGTAAACCCAAATAAAGCTTCCTTTGATGAGCTAATCTCAATTCCAGTAATTGACGAGGCTACAGCGTTACTCATAATATCTTTAAGAAATACAAAGCCTTTTGAAAATTTGCAAGACTTACTGGAAAGAACTGGACTTTCCGACATTGAGTTGGAACTATTGGAAAAATACTTCACATTTGATGCCTACCAAAGAAAAAGCCTATCCGCATCATTAGAGCGCAAAAAGGATTTTTTTAAACTTTCATCAACACATAATAACATTGAAATCCACCTTAAATCCCAAAATAGAACTCTTGACCAGGGTTTTCTCAAATACAAGCAAGTCTCAGCAGGAAGCTTTGGATTACTCTGGGACGGGTTTCGTTTTATACCAACCCTCAGTAAAAGAAGATTTAATTTTTTCATAGAAACACCACTTGAGGTGGCGATCGGGAAAAATAACATTGCAGCAGCAGGTAAACTAAGCATTAAATCCCACAGAATCTCCCTTGGTGCTTTGCTTGAAAAAGATGCCCACACACTTTTGCAGCTTGGAGCCTTGATCAATTTAAAGCCAATCATATTTAATTTAAAATTTCACTATCCCGACAAAAAGATTTCTTATGCCCTTTCGTATTCCAGAAAAAAAGAAAGAATTAACTGGCAACTAACCATCAGAAAAAATACAGTTTACGCCCATTATTATTATACTAAGACAATTCCAGAAATTATGAGTGCAATAATGCTCAGAGGCGATGGACTAAAAAACCATTTTGCCATTAATCGTGAGTGGTCATACGGGATTAATACCTTCATAGACCTCATAGTTACTCCCGAAAACATAGGGATCTACGAGTTCAGAGTTTGGGACAAATTTTTAGGCATTTCCTACTACACCGGAAACAATGAAAAAATCCGTACATCAATAAACTTAAATCCTCTGAACATCAATTTAACAGTTTCACCAGAATTTAAAAACTTTAGCGTTCAATGTGCGTGTAACTTTGAAATTCGGCAAAATTCCTTAAGAGCAGGAATAAATTTAAATAGGACCCAGTTTAAACTGTATTTCAACTACAATGCTTAAAAAAGACTTAATCATCACTTTAAGAGTTGACAATTTCATGGAATCCTCCGTTATCCTCTCCTGCCTTGCTAAAGAAAATGGGGTAACAAAAATTTTAGCAAAAGGAGCAAAACGAGTTAAATCCAGCCTCAGAATGTCCTTTGAGTTATTTAGCATCAGTGAGGTTATTTTCTATTTTAAAACCGACCGGGATATTAATATCCTTAAAGAAGGTAAAATTCTCACCACAGCTAATGACATTATCCAGGACATAGAAAAATACGAATTAATGTCCCGTTGTGCGCATTATATTTTGAAGAAATTCCCACTGGGCGGGGGGCAAAACTTCTTTGAAACAACAAAATCCTTGATTACTACACTCCCTTCTCTTTCAAAAATTAACAAAAACATCTTCTATTTTTTCGTTTTGAAAAATCTAAAAATCCAGGGGGAAGTCCCACAATTTGAACACTGTGAAAAATGCGGCGCTAACGAGATTAGATTTTTCCTGCCAGAGAATAAGACCTTTTCCTGCTCAAGTTGCGCCGTAGGAGAGGACATGATTTCCGTTAATAAAGGAATTTTGAAAGAACTCGATTATATTATTGAAAAAGATTGGTCAATTCTAAACAATTTTGATGTGCGGGAAACTACCATAAAAATCATAAAAGACTTATCAGGGGAGAAATGAAAAAAATCCTTGCTAATCTCTTAAAGTTAATCGTGTCGGGGTTCTTGCTATACATACTGTTCCGAAGGATTAATTTTCAATTAGCTGTAACATACCTCAGGGGGATTAACCTGATTAATTTGTTACCAGGCTTCTGTATATACACAATGGCAATTCTCTTATCAACAATCAGGTGGGTCGCTTTTCTGAAGACCGCCGGTTTCTATGTTAAATTCGGTGAAGCTTTTAAATACTATCTTATTGGTATATTTGCTGGAAACTTCCTTCCATCAGGTGGGCTTGATATTGTAAGAGCATACTATGCGGGGAGAAAAAGTAATTTATCAAAAGCCTTCGCTGTAACTCTGCTGGATAGGCTTGCCGGATTCTATGCAATCCTTTTTTTTCTCGTTCTAAACTTGCTATTTATCACTGTAAAAAATAGCAAACTCTTTTATATTACCTTTGCTGGAATCACAATTTTACTCCTCGGGAACATAGTCATCTTTTCCAAATCCTTAGGCAGATTTCTTTTAAAAGTAAAGCCCACGAAATTTACGGCACCAGTGATAGATTTTCTATCTACACTCCACAGTTTCAGGGAAAACTACACGATTCTGCTTAAAACGATGCCGGTTTCTATACTTATTCAGATCTTTTTTTCCCTTACACCATGGGTATTAGCGCAATCAATCCACACCCCTTTGCCTATTGTGAAAACAATACTCATATTACCTATCGTTAATTTTGTAATGATGATTCCAGTTACCATATCGGGATTGGGACTAAGAGAGGGTGCCTTTATTGTAATTTATGGAAATGATATTGGGAATGAAAAATCACTCATTATTTCCTTACTTTATTATACAGCCTCACTGGTTCTCAGCCTTGCAGGTATGTTCCTATTTCTCCTTGATAAATCTAAAAAAGATTTCAAAAAGCTGGACTAAAGAATTAAGATCCACCCATTCGTCATTGCCGTGAATATTTCCACCGTGTGGGGATGTGATCAAAACGGCCATGCCCCTCTCAGAGAAAAACCTTCCATCAGTGGCACCATGCTCTTTCGCAAAATTAAGCTTCCTCCCCAACACCTCCTCAGCAACTTCCTTATATTTCTGAAGATATGGATTATCCCGAGAAGTAAAAACAGTTTCACCAGTCGATATTAATTCATACTCAACTCCGGGATACTTCGCGACGACCTCCTTAATCATTTGCTCAATTTTCGAAACAGTAAAAGGATACACAAATCTAATATCCAGATACATTTCTCCGTAATCAGGGACTCTGTTCACAGAGTCACCTCCGGTCATTCTCCCCAAACTTATGGTATTGTGCCAGTGTTCGGGGTCTCCACAGGGTTCGGGATGGAAGTGAGATTTAATCTCATTGTAGATGGATACAAGTTTATCCAGTGCATTCTCTCCATCAAAAATTCTTGAGCCATGAGTCGCTCTCCCTTTCGCTATAATTTTAACATGAAACACCCCTTTCCCCTCCACTACGAGCTGGAAATTTTCACCACCATCTGGAATTACCACAAATTCCCCACCAATTCCTTCCTTTTCAACAAGATATTTAACTCCATTTTCGCTTCCTACTTCCTCATCGGTTGTAAAAAGAAACCCCAAGTTGGGTCTTGGTGAAAGCTTAGCAGTCTCTTTTGCCAGTTCTATCAACACTGCACAGGAACCTTTCATATCAATTGTACCGCGCCCATACATAATATCGCCATCGACCCTTGGTATGAAATCCTCCGGTCGAGCATCCACTACATCAAGGTGTCCAGCAAATAAAATCTCAGGGTGATATGTATTTAAAAACGTAGCAAAGAGGGAGGGTTTACCTTCCACTGTGTACCTGCGAATAACCAAGCCATCAATTCCTTTCAATTGATCTTCAACAAAGTCTACGATTCTGTTCAATTCTCCCAGGTTACTGCTCACAGTTTTATAACTTACTAAATCTGCAAGTAAATTAGAAATTCTCTCTTTCATATTACCTCCTCCCTTGGAAATTATAAGTTAAAGCACGCGTACAAATAAAAACTTTGATTTTTGCGAATTAACTAATACATATTTAAAGAAGTGCCTCGAAAATTGCAAAAATCAACCAAAGTCGCACATTATAAAAATTAAAAGCTTATTTACTTACGGCTAACACACTTTTGGGCTCTATCTGTACTTAACATCTAATAAAATCCCGCTAAAATCGAAACTCATAGAACTCAAAAATCAGTTCGCGTTACTAACTTGACAGTTTACAAAGGGTATTTTATACTAGAAAAATGCAGAAATGGTCCTTCAAAATCAAACTCCTGTACCCCACCACCCATAAAAAAGAGATCGAGATTACGGTAAGGCCCTGGATGCTTAAGGTTTTTCTCTCATTGTTCTGTATTACTTCAATTGGTATAGGCTATACAATTTTTAGATATACCCAATTTGAAGTTGATGCCGCAACACTATCCCATCTAAAAAGCGAAAATGCACGACTTAAAGAAGAAGTCTCGCGGTTAAAATCCGAAGCAAAGAAAGTTAATAACCTACTAAATCAAATCATAGAAACAACTAATAAGTTAAGACTTGCTGCAGGCCTTGACCCTGTTCCCAAAGAGTTTGCATTAATGGGTATGGGTGGTAATATTGAGGAATTTCCAGCAGAAAACAAAAATGAGCTTGAATATACCAAGTCTGAGATAAATAGATTACTTAATCTCGCTCAGTTTCAAATAGAAGTACTATCTGAAGTATCAAGAAAGCTTGAAGAAGACTCTAAAGTCAGGGAACATACTCCCTCAATAGTACCAACTGCAGGTTACTTTACCTCAGGCTTTGGTCTCAGAAGAGACCCGTTTACAGGACAGATTTCTTTCCACGAGGCAATTGACATAGCGGCTCCGATAGGTACACCCATTGTGGCCCCAGCTGCAGGCATAGTTAAAACAGTTCGATGGGAGCAGGGATTTGGACTAATGCTCGAAATTGACCATGGATACGGGATTACTACCCGCTATGCTCACCTCTTAAGAGCAAAAGTTTCTCCAGGTCAATATGTAAAAAGAGGGGACCTTATTGCATATGTTGGGAATTCAGGAAGATCAACTGCTCCACATTTACATTATGAGGTTAGAATAAATGACAAGCCAGTTAACCCGGTAAACTACATCATACCTGCAGGCATTTATTACGATTAATATCCCAAATTTTTGAACAATTTCCCTATTCGTAAAGTCAGAATTATAATGAATCAATGCGTAATTTTATTATTTTATTTTTGCAAATATGGCTGGTTACTCCCTTGTTTGCATATACCTTCGGTAAGAATAAGCTACAAACACGCGATTACCCTTTTAAAGTATACGAAACCAACAATTTCAGAATTTTTTCGTACTCTGAAAGCGACTTTCTTGTAAAGTTTGCAGAGTACTCCCTGGAAAAGGCTTATGAAGAATACGTGGAAACCTTTGGCTTTCGACCACAAATAAAGATACCAGTAATTATCTACAACTCACCCAAACACTTTAGTGAAACAAATGTAATAATCGACGTCATTGAAGAAGGAGTTGGTGGATTCACTGAAATCTTTAAAAATAGGATTGTTGTACCTTTTACCGGTTCTTATAAGGATTTTAACCATGTACTCCGGCACGAACTGGTTCATGCATTCCAGTATGAACTTATGAAAAGGAGTAAAAGGTCTACTTTGCAAATTGTTTTATCAACTCAAATTCCTCTCTGGTGTATCGAGGGTCTCGCAGAATACCTATCCATAGGCTGGTCGCCTGATGCTGAGAGGTATATTAGAAATCTTATAATATCTGACAACCTCCCTTCCATCGAAGAGCTCAACTATTATGGCGGATACATAGTTTATAAAGTAGGTCAACTAATATACAAATTTATTGATGATACTTACGGGAGGCATAAAATTTCAGAATTTTACTCTCTACTAATTTACACAAACTCTATTGAAAAAGCTGTTAAAAGATCCTTCGGTCTGGACCTAAAAGGCTTTAATGCTCGTTTCAGGGAATACGTAAGGCAAAATTTCTATGTGGCCCTGGGGTATCTAACCACTCCGGTGAACTTAAAGAGATTTT
The DNA here is from genome assembly GCA_039803305.1 of Caldifarciminota bacterium. Classification (GTDB taxonomy): domain Bacteria; phylum Hydrothermota; class Hydrothermia; order UBA1063; family UBA1063; genus UBA1063. The sequence goes on along the minus strand of JBDRYG010000028.1, from coordinate 14,499 downwards.
CTGATCACGAAAAAATGCGTAACTTTTACAACGTGGCACCTGTTGTAAGCTACGATGGAAGCACTCTTTACTATATCCAGGAAAAGAGAGGAAACTTTCACATTGTAAAATACTCAACTGCCTCTGGTGAAAAATTAGCTACAGTTTTTAAAAGCTCGAAAACTCCAAATTTTGAAAACATTCACATTTTAAGACCTTCTCTTTCACTAACAAAGGATGGAAGAAAGTTGGTATTTTCAGCTCAAACAGGTGAGGGAGATGTAATTTACATTTTTGACACAATGCGTCGCAAAATTCTGAAAACAATAAAATTTGATTTAGACGCTATTTATACGCCGTCAATTTCTCCAGATGGCAAGGCGTTAACCTTTTGTGGTTTAAAAGATGGGAAATCAGATATTTACCTTTACTTTATTAATGAAGAAAGATTAATCAGAATCACAGATGACCCCTTTGACGACCGAGACCCCTCCTTTGGAGAAAATGGAAATATTATCTTTTCATCAGATCGAAATGAACAATACGGTCAAACTTTCAGATATGGCTGTTATGCAATATTCAGCTATAATATTTTAACAGGTGAAATTTCTAAACTATCCGATTATTACAGGGAACTTGCAAACCCTGTCGTGATTGACGATTCAATATTGCTGTTTACAGCACAAGACTCCTTTAATTCTATCAACATCTTCAAGATCAACCTTAAGACAAGTGAAATCTCAAGGATCACCGACTTCACAACGGAAGTAAAATGGTTCTCATTTTCAAAGACCGGTCGAATTTACGCCTCTATCCTTTACGCCAATGGTTATGATGTCTTTGAAATAAAGGAATTCAAGGAAACAAATAATATGCCTACAAACTGCAATTTTTCTGAATATCAGCACAAAGAAACCACGACAGGCCCTGGTATTAAGTATACGCCAAGATTTACTCTTGATTGGATTTACGGCAGTGCCTCTCTATCCTCAATCTACGGATTCCAAGGTAATGTAACCTTTGGCATTTCTGATGAGCTGGGTGATCATCAAATTATGTTTACTACGGACTTGAATTCAAATATACTTTATTCTAACTTTAATTTTGAATACTGGTATTTAAAAAAACGCTCTGACTATGGCTTATCCTTTTACCAATACTGGGACGCAGGATACCTCACAACAGACACAATATCAATTAATAGAACCGCAGGCATATTTCTTATGCAAAGCATACCCTATTCTAAAACAAGGAGAACCGAGCTTGGGTTTGACATAGAACTACAGGAATTCAATTACTTTTGGATAACACCTTTCAATAATATTATTGAAATTCCAGAGATATTCCAACGCCGGTTTTTGACTGGACTATACATAGCCCATGTCTTTGATAATGTATACTATAGCTATATTCAGGATCCAACATCCGGAACACGCTACTATTTGGGGCTCTTAAAAAGCTTTCCAATAGATATGGACTTGAACATAGCTGTTATAGATTTACGCCATTATTTTACCTTCGATGAGAATTACATCCTGGCTACAAGGCTTAACTCCATTTATTCCTTCGGAAGGGATAGATATTACACCACCTTTAACGGCTTTGATGACCACAGAGGATCATACTTTGGCGAACAGATAGGAGACAAGTATTTCCTCCTCAATACCGAGTTTCGGTTTCCATTTATTAAGAAACTCAACATCGGTTTTCCCCTTCCTCTTGAGATCTCAAACATTGGAGGAGTGATGTTCTTTGACGCAGGAATCTGCACAGCAAATAGACTTAAAGATATTAGATTATTTTACGAATTTCCTAAACTTCAAGACCCAACTGCAGCAGTGGGGTATGGTATAAGACTCTGGCTTGGGTTTGCAAAACTAAAACTGGATTTTGCACACCCTACTAACTTAAAAAGCGTGAATAAAAAACCCTTAATTAAAATCTCATTAGGGTTCGATTACTAATCCTAAAACCTTTTGCAGTTACAAACCTTAAAGTTTATCATTAAGAAAAACGGGAGGAATATATGGGTAGATATTTTTGGATGGGAATTCTGGGTATGTTTAACATTCTACATGCTCAGCAGAGCGCACCAACAGCAGGCTATGGTATTATTGGTTCCTTGCTCCCTTTAATTCTAATATTCGTTATTTTCTATGTTCTCTTAATTTTACCCCAATCAAAATACGAAAAAAAGCGGAAGGAGATGCTGGCAAGCCTTCAGAAAGGTGACCAGGTCGTAACCACAGGGGGTATCATAGGAACCATACAGAAAATAGAGGAAAATGTGGTAACATTAAAAGTTGCAGAAAATGTAAATATCAAAGTTGAAAAACAGGCAATAAAAGGTGTTTTAAAAAGAGGCGAGGGTACTGAGAGTTGATTAAACCAATAAAAATCATTGATGATCCAGTCTTAAGAGAAAAATCAGAAGAAATAGATCTCTCGGATTTCACTACCATTACGCAAGTAACTAATGACCTTCTCGATACACTACAATCTCAACGTGGCCTTGGACTTGCTGCAGTTCAGGTAGGCATCCCTAAACGTATTTTCGTTATAAATGCAAAAGAGTTAGAATTTGGAAACAACTATCGGGTATTTATCAATCCAAGAATCAACTTTGTTGATGGTTTAGAATTAGACGAAGAGGGGTGTCTTTCCATTCCTGGACTCTATGCTGAAATTACACGGCCTACATATATGGAATTAGAGGCTATAGAGCTTAAAAACAACGGAAAACTGAGGGATGTAAAAATAAAGACAGAGGGATTTCTTACCAGGGTTTTTCTTCATGAAATTGATCACTTAGACGGAATACTCTTTATTGATTATCTTGACGAGGAATCCAGGCGAATTTTACTTGCTAAATGGAGGAATGAATACAACAAACATTCCCTTTAAGTGGGCGTTTATGGGAAGTGGATACTTCGCGAGAGAAGTACTACAAGAATTATATTTAGTTCAATTTTTCCCCGACCTGGTTATAACCACACCCGATAAACCCGCTGGCAGGGGTCTAAAGCCAACCCCAAATCCTGTCAAAGATTTTTTATCCAACATTTCGGTCCAATTCGTTGAGACCCCCAAAGTTAACACCCCAGAAATAGCCGAGCTTCTTAGGAAAGAACAGTTTGATTTTCTCGTCGTGTGTGATTTTGGTAAGATACTGAAAAAGGATATCTTACAGGCCTGCAAGTTCCCGGCCATAAATATTCATCCATCCCTTCTTCCTGCATACCGTGGGGCAGCGCCCATAGAAAGATGCCTGCTTAACGGTGAGCAAAAAACTGGAATTACCATAATCGAAATGACAGAAGAAATAGATGCAGGTCCAGTACTTGCACAGACTGAAATAAATATTACTAAAGAGGATACAAGGGGTACTTTAATGGAAAAGTTATCAAAGCAAGTTCCAGATTTGTTAAAATCGGTCTTATTTAGCTATCTAAATGGAACTGTCAATAAGAGAGATCAGCAAGGTACTTCAAGCTACGCACCAAAGGTAAAGAAAAGTGAACTCTTTATAGACTGGAGAGATTCTGCGCTGAATATTTTTAATAAAATTAGGGCTTTCTCACCCACTCCGGGTGCCCGTACCTTGCTGCATGGCTCTATCATAAAAATTTTTAAAGGGCAAGTATACCCCGAAAAATTAAATTTACAGCCTGGAGAAATAAAGATAATCGACAATGAAATATACGTTGGGACCAGAGACTTGCCCTTAAAAATATTAGAGCTTCAACCTTCTGGAAAGAGGATTATGAGGGCAAAGGAATTTGTTGCAGGCAGAAAGATTGATGGTGAATTCTTTGAAATAAAGGAGGTTTTACAATGAAGCTTTTAGAGTATGCATCTAAGGAAATCCTTAAAAAGTACGGTGTTCCAGTAAAAAAGAATAGACTTTGTAAAAGCTTAGAAGAAGTCAGAAATGTTATTGATGAGTTCAATTTCCCGGTTGTTGTAAAAGCCCAGGTTCCAGTTGGCGGGAGAGGTAAAGCAGGTGGAATAAAACTGGCTAAAAACAAAGATGAAGCTATCTTGATAGCAGAACAGATTCTAAACATGGATATCAAAGGAATACCAGTAAAAAAGATTCTCATTGAGGAAGCTTCTCAGATCAAAACGGAGCTGTACCTTGGGATCGTCCTGGACCGCAGTACTAAAAAGAATGTAATTATGGTATCTAAAGAAGGTGGTGTTGAAATTGAAGAAATTGCGAGAACAAATCCTGAAGCTATAGTGAAAAAAGAGCTACATCCATATCTCGGTCTTATGGACTACGAGGCTAAGGAACTTGCCTATAAACTTACTGATGAACCAGAAATAGCAAAGAAAATCCAATCCTTTATTAAAGCGCTTTATCGCGCATATATTGACACTGATGCTCAATTAGCGGAAATAAATCCCCTTGTAGTAGAAAACGATGGCAATGTTATTGCTCTGGATGCAAAAATAATTCTGGATGATAATGCTCTCTACAGGCATCCGGAACTTGAAAACCTCAGAGACCTCGACTATGAGAATTTAGAAGAACTCGAGGCGAAGAGCAAAGGTCTTTCCTTTGTCAAACTTGACGGTAATATAGGTTGCTGTGTGAACGGTGCAGGTCTCGCAATGGCTACCATGGATATTGTAAAACTTTACGGTGGAGAACCTGCAAATTTTCTTGATGTTGGTGGAAGTTCAAGTCCAGAAAAGATAAAAAATGCAATGGATCTTATACTAAGGGACAAGAGGGTTAAAGTTATTTTCATCAATATATTCGGTGGAATTACAAGGTGCGATGACGTTGCCGTGGGTTTAGTACAGGCCTATAGAGAACTGAATATTTCCACCCCGATAGTAATAAGACTTACAGGAACAAACGAAGATAAAGCGAAAGAGATCCTTAAAGAGTCGGGGCTACCGCTGTATGCGGTTTCCAGTATGGCCGAAGGTGCAAAATTAGCAAGCGAGCTCCAGTCCCGATGAAATTACTGATTCTTTTAACCCTGTCAGTTCCTGTAGATTCTATTTTCTGGGAACCCTTAGATTCATTAATTGTCAAGGGCTTAAATTATGCTTATGCTGAAAGATATAAAGAAGCCCACCTTTATTTTGACCTTGCCATAAAAAATTACCCGGAAAATCCCATCGGGTACCTATACAAGGCCGCCCTTCTGGATTTATATATGATCGATTTCGAAACCGATGTTTATGAAAGTATGTTCTATATGTACGCTGACTCTGCTATTGACAAAGCATCAAGAATTAGAATGAAACCTGGATTACCAAATGACAGCGTCGCCTTATATTACTTTGTAGAAGGCTCTGCTTATGCATACAAGGCTATCAGAAAAGGTAGGAATAAAGAATATATCAGTGCACTTAATTATGGCAAGAAAAGTATTGAACTATTAAAAAAATCTCTGGCATACGATTCAACTCTTTATGATGCCTATTTACCCCTAGGGGTGTTTGAGTTTGCAATGACTAAAGCACCTGGAATCCTGAAAATTTTTGTTCCAGAAGATTATTCCAGAGAAGAGGCAATGAGAAAGATCGAGCTATCAATTAACAAATCTAAGTATCTCCGAACATACGCGGAAAACGCTTACACATGGGTATTGCTTTACGATAATCAGGCCGACTCCGCCATAAAAATTGCAGAAAAACTGGTAAGTGAGTATCCAAGCTCCAGAACCTTTAGATGGACCCTATCATACTGTCAGAGAAAGCTTGGCAAATGGGACGAAGCCTTAAAAAACCATGAAGTCATTTTATATTTAACTCTAAGAGATCAACCATGGAACTACTACAATGTTGCCTTATCCCTTTACTATCTATCAATTTGTAGTTATGTAGTAGGGGATAAACGGCGATCCCTTTTTTATGCAAGACAATGTGCCGATGAGATGAAAAAAGCTCCCGATGGGAAACCTTTAAAAGATCGTATTATAAGAGTTGCTCAGAATTTATCCCAGAGGTTGGAAAAATATCAAGGGGATGATTTATTCGTTGACCCAAAGGGGGTTGAAAAATATGTCATCCCGTAAAAAAGTTTACTGTACAGCAAAACTAACTCTTGATGTCAGAGAACTTCTTAGGGACTTTGATGTTGAAGTATATGAAGGGCCTCTTCCAATTCCCCCGGAACTCCTAAAGGAGAAAATCATTGAGGTTGATGGAATTATTACTATGCTCACAGATAAAATAGATTCGAGTGTACTAGCCAATGCTCAAAAGCTCAAAATCATAGCAAATTATGCTGTCGGATTTGACAACATTGACATCTCCGAATGCACAAAAAGAGGTATTACGGTAACAAACACCCCTGATGTTTTAACAGATGCGACAGCAGAGCTGGCATGGGCGCTTGTTTTTGCAGTAGCTCGCAGAGTAATCCAGGCTCATAAATTTGTAGAAGCAAATAAGTGGAAAAGCTGGTCCCCAACTCTATTTCTCGGTAAAGAAATCCGTGGAAAAACAGTAGGGGTTGTGGGGGCGGGAAGAATTGGAACAGCATTTGCGATGAAATCTAAAGGTTTTGATACCAAAATCTTATATTTTTCGAGAAAAACAAACGCAATACTTGAAGAAAATCTTGGCGCGAAAAAGGTCTCCTTAGAGGATTTATTACAGGAATCTGATATTATATCCCTGCACCTACCCTTAACGCCAGAAACTTACCATATTATAGGAGAAAAGGAATTTAATCTGATGAAGCCCGAAGCAATTTTTATAAATACGGGTCGTGGAAAATTAGTAGACGAAAAAGCCCTTATTAGAGCTTTGAAGGAAAGAAGAATTTTTGGTGCAGGGTTAGATGTCTTCGAGTATGAACCCCATGTTCCCGAAGAGCTTAAAGAACTTGACAATGTCGTACTTTTGCCTCATATTGGTAGTGCAACGATAGAAGCAAGGACAAAAATGGTTAATCTTGTGGCAGAAAACATTAAAGCCTTCTTTAGTGGGCAAATGCCACCAAATGTTGTGAATAAAGAACTCTATGGCCTATAAAATTGAATTCGAGAATGTTTCTGTTCGCTATCATAGCCGATGGCTTGCTCTGAACAATGTTTCATTCACAGTTGACAAGGGAGACTTCATCTTTATAGTTGGACCAACAGGTGCAGGCAAAACCACTCTACTAAAGCTAATCTATGGAGAGATTAAGCCTGACGAAGGTGAAGTTAGAATTGATGGCTTTCCCTTAAGGAAAATCAGCAAAAAAAAGCTATTAGAGCTAAGAAAAAAAATTGGTATCGTCTTTCAAGATCTTTTGCTCCTTGAGGATAGAACAGTTTTTGAAAATTTAGCATTCCCTCTCAGGCTAAGAGGAGAACCAGAAATTCTAAAGAAAGTAGTCTCTACTCTAAAAGATGTTAATTTAACCCACAAATCAAACGACCTTGTCCATTCCCTCTCAAGAGGAGAACAACAACGCTTAGCCCTTGCAAGAGCTATAATAACCGAACCTGAACTCCTTCTTGCTGATGAACCTTTTAGTAACCTTCATTACACAGATATAAACTGGCTCCTGGAAAAAATGATTTACTATAACCAGCTTGGACTAACCATTGTCCTTTCAACCCATAACTTTGAGATAATTTCAAGAGTTCCTAAGGCAAGAATAATTAAACTAGAAGAAGGAAGGATTGCCATTGAACATTAAATTTTATCTGGATGAGTTGATCTATATTTACAAAAAGTCCAGAAGCGAATATATCTTTCTCACGGTAATTTACTTTCTTACACTACTCATTTTTTCCACCTTTCTCCAGTCTTTCTCCTATGTCTCAAAATTAATTACAGAATCTGCGTCAGCAAGCTATATGAAAGTCTTCATAGCAGATAGTGCCCCCAAAGAGGATTTAACAGTTATTCAAAAAATCTTAGGAAATAACCCTCTTATAAAAAAAGTTGATCATATCTCAAAAGAAAGAGCCATGGAAGAGTTCAAGGACCGCTTCCCAAGATATGCCCCATTACTTGAAATGTTCAAAACCAGCCCTTTTCCCCCTAACTTAGAGATAAAATTTAAAAATCAAGCAATCGCAACGAGTGTAATTCATGGAACTTCAGAGTTCCTATCTCGAATCCCATGGGTCATGAATGTTCAGCACAATTATCATACATCAATGGGACTTTACAAAATTCAAAAGACCATTGTTGAGCTGGGAACTGTGCTTTTCACGATCTTTATGATCCTTTACATACCGTTAAATCTTTCTTTCCTTAGGAGTATTTTTGAACGCGAGAAAAAACTATTTACACTTACCGAAATATTTGGTAGTTCAAAGACCCCACTATCTATCACTTTTATAGTGAGCCATACAATCCCGCTCATCATCACAGCATCTATCATACTTTTCCTTTTCCACAAGCTCTCTGCTCTCTTTAAAATTCCATTATGGCCAGTAGCAATGCTAGTCGGTTACTTCTTTATATTACAAATACTCTTCAGCATAGACATCCTTGAAAAATGAAAAACCTCATTTTTTTCCTTCTATTTGTCCAGAGTCAGGACATAGAGGCAGAGAAGGCAAAGCTTGAAAGGCTAAAAAGAGAATTCGAGGAAAGTAAAAGAAAAATTTCGCAAATGGAAATCAAAGTAAAATCAACAGAGGAAGAAATCAAAAAGATTGAAAAACAGGAAAGGGAAATTGAAAGATTTATAGAAAAACTCAACAGAGATACAAGAGAAATCCAAAATGACATAGCCAAACTTGAAATCCAGATCAGTTTAAAAGAGGCCGAGTTAAACGAGCACTCTGAGAGGATTAAATTCAGCCTAAACTTTTTATATCAGACACTCCCTCAAAACGATCTGATTAGATTCTTACCCGGAAACGAGAGCGAAAAGGAGGCTACCTATCTTCTCGACTATGTAATACAAAGTGAAAAAAAGTCAAGAGATGAAGCACTGGAGCTTTACAAAGAACTAACAGCTTACAAAAAACTGAAAGAAGAAAACCTGAATTTTTATGTAGTCATGAAAAAAGAAGTTGAAGAACAGGAGAAAAACCTGGAATCACTGCGAAAAAAACGCCAGACTCTCCTTGCGAACCTGAAAAAACAAAAAGAGGAGGAGGAAAAAAGGCTTGCCGAACTTGAAAGGGCTATAAAGGAAATGCAAAATCTAATAGCAAGACTTGAAAAAGAATCAGAGAAAAGAAGAAAAGAAGAGCATATCGTGGCAAAAAGCCCTGAAGGGAAATATCCCTGGCCCGTAAAAGGCAAAATCGTAATGGAATATGGTACCATTTTAAACCCTAAGTACAACACAAAAATTTTTAATCCCGGAATTGATATAGAAGCAGATCCTGGAAGCCCTGTAATCTGTATAGACGACGGAGTTGTAATTTTTTCAGGGACTGTGACAGGTTATGGCAACACGGTAATTGTTGATCATGGTGGTTTCTTCTCCGTCTACGCATACCTTGAGGCAGTAAATGTTTTAAATGGTACTAAGGTTAAAAGAGGCCAAATTATAGGAAAAGTTGGCGGACCTTCACACTATTTTGGCTCAAAACTCCACTTTGAAATTCGCGACAGAGGTAAGGCAGTAAACCCCCTTACTTACCTCCAGTAAGTAGTTTCATCTGATAAATAGAAACTTCCCTGTATACTTAGAGCTATCCGCAACCCCCATGTAAAAATAAACACCGCTTTTCGGAAGAAAGATTATAACCTCTTTATTTTTAACATTTCTGTATTCCAACTCTTCCACGACCCTCCCTTGAACATCAAAAATGTATAATCTGACGCTCTTACCGTTTATCCGAAATATCACCTTATTATTAAGAACTTTGTTACGCTCATCGAATAGTCCAACAAACGAGCGTTCCACCGGTTCCGAGACATAGCTTGTGCGCTGGATATATACCTTTTTAAGGTTACTGTAAGTACCTCTTCCAAAATCACCTGAAATACCAGCAACTCTGAAATAATATTCACCCTCCTCTAGGTCTGATAAAACTATAAAAGTATCTGAAACACCAGGTACCCTCCATACGGAATCCCATTTAGCTACCGGGTATACATCATCGATATACATCCCATCGTTTAGTACACTCCCATCAGTCATGCACCTGAAACGAAAGTAAACAGCTTTGCCTGCGAAATCCTCTAAGTTATATGCCTTCAAAACCCAGCCCCCTGAGGAACCCGTAAACCTTTCTCCCGAAATCGGTATCCAATCCCTCAAATCCTCTGAAACCTCAACGATGCCAGCATCATAATCTGTTTCAAGATCATAGTAGATTCTGAAATTAAGAGAATCACCTAAACTAACAGGATATGGAAACTTAGTCCGCGCCTGAGAATAAAGCTTGTTTGACGAGTCTGCCCTTAGGGAAAAACTTCCAGAGTAAGAGCGTCTATTGCTCCTCGCAAATCTCTCAAATACCCAGAGTACGTTGTTACTTTCAAAACTTTCAACTTCCCGATGTAGTCCCTTAAAAAACTCCACTTCAAACCCTGAAAGATTATAAAAACCTCTATTTGGGATGGTCCACTCAATCTTTAATGTATCCCTAACAGTATCAGCCTGAGGGGCAATGATTTCAGGCTTGGGAATATAAGCTTTCATGTTGTTTATAATGTATTCCGCCTGCTGCATAAGATAGAGGGCACCTTTAAAATTTTCCCGTTTTATGACTGGTAAATCCACGGTATCTTGATAAAAAGCAGTTCCCATCTCCACAACTAACGCAAAACAAGGCCTACCCTTTACGAAAATACTCCACCCATATTGATAATCCGAGGAGCCTCCTGAAGTTGGGTATAATTGAATCGATTTACTGTAAGTGTAAGAACCACCCCCCATTCTCTGAATCCTTTGTGCCATATTTTGTCCCAATAAATTATAGATGTCATCGTGTGGAGTTGGATCATATTTGTGACCCCATGGTGCAAGAACCAGCTCTGAATAAGTGTGATAATCCACAACAATACAGAAGTTGCGAGATTTTATGAAATTAACATAACTTCTCACTTCCGGCGCTGAATTACCCGCTCTACCGCAAAAAACATCACTGGAAGGACGGTGAGATACAGAGCTTGAATTTATGACACCCCACCCATCAATGGCGTTTGTATCGCATGTCCCATTGTAGTTCCTATTAAGGTCAGTCCCGATAGCACCACTATAGAGTTCTCTATTTTTACGCCAGTACCTGCCGCTTGTGCCACCTGTATAATCATATATATAGCCATCCACATTTATTACAGGGAAAATCCATATTTCCCTGTTATTCACAAGATCGGTGATTACAGGGTCTATTCCATATGCCCTGGTCAAAGTATCTACATAAAAAAGAGGAACTTCAACAGATACCCACTCCCTGGCATGATGACAGCCGGAAAAGAGGACCTCTGGTTCTTCTTCATCTTCCTGAACATTATCGGATATCTTCACCCCATAAATCCATCTTCCTTCAAAAGTAGGGCCTATGCTGTCTAACTTAACAATTTCTGGATAACTAAGGGAGACATTCCTCAAGATAGCAACAACCTGATCGTATGAGCGATAGCCGTCTTTTACTTTTTCCTTCGCTTTTTCCAGGTCTTCATCTATAACCTGATAAGCGATACCACTTTTCTTTATTATTTCAAACTGTAAACCATTAACAACGAGATCATACCACTCCCCAGGTCTGCCTGCTGCAATCTCAGGTATTTCATCTTTACTAAACGAGGTGCTAATGAATCGCTCAAGCTCTTCATAACTACCAATCTGAAGCCTGACGATGGCAAGACCGGAACTTGCAACTGTGGTACCTGCAAAATTTACCACCATGTAAAAAAGAAAACTAACCATTCGCCCTCCAATTCATAATATTATAATGCCTCAAGGTGGATTAATTGTATTGACGACACGTTGGTTTGATGGTGTAAGGCTTAGAGAATATAATTATTATCAAAAGGAGAGAAATATGCATTTTTCAATCCAATTTCTTATTCTTTTTGCTTACTTCATTATTGTGCTCATTGTAGGACTCCTGGCTCAAAAATTAGCAAAATCAGGAACTGATTACTTAATCGCGGGTAGAAACCTTGGTCTCTGGCTGTGTACAGTGGTAGTTGTAGGAGAATGGCTTGGAGGAATGAGCACCATAGGGGTTTCTGAAAGGGCCTTTGCCACCGGTATCTCCTCTGCCTGGTATAATATTTCTACATCAATTGGGATGTTCCTATTTGGCTTACTCCTTGCAAAATATTATCGTAAACACCATGTGTACACGGTTTCAGAGATGATAGAAAAGCTTTATGACAAAGATACGAGAATCATATCGGCTTTTGCCTTTCTGGTAGCATATATTGTTCTCGGTTATGTTCAAGTCCAAACAGTAGGTTCAGTCATGGCATCCACATTGAACATCCCCTTTGAGAGAGGGGTAATTATAGGAGGACTTCTCGTTGCCATTTACGTCACAGCAGGTGGATTTTGGTCTATTACTCTTACGAATGTAATCCACACTTTCTTACTTTATTTTTCAATCATATCTACATTTATTATTGGGCTTATCAAAATTGGAGGATATAGTGGGCTGTTTAATACGCTTCAGGAAGTCGGGAAAGACATTACCATCTACAAGAGTCCCTTTGGCGTTGGAGTAAACACTGTACTTTCCTGGATCGTAGGCGGTATATTCGGTGCGTTCGCAGCCCAGGCTTCAATTCAACCTGTCTTTGCTGCCAAAGACGAAAAAACTGCAAAAAATGCATCACTCCTTTCAGCGTTGCTCATATTCCCAACGGGTATAATGACTGCAACCCTTGGTATGATTGCAGCCACAGGGAAATTTGGAAGTGTAGAGAACGCAAAACAAGCACTTCCATCGCTACTCATGTCCAAGAGTTTTGTTCCAGCCTGGTTTGGCGGCCTTGCTCTCGCTGGAATTTTAGCAGCAATTCTATCCACTGTCGCTCCGGTCATGTTTGCGATATCAACTATACTGGTAAAAGATGTATATCACTACCTTATAAACAAAAACGCAGATGAGAAAAAACTTTTAGAAGTATCAAGGCGATTTACATTTGTTGTCGGGCTACTTCTTATACCGCTGGCAATCTACCTAAGGGGTTTCGTTCTTGACACTGCTTACATATCATATGCAATAAGAGCTGCTGCAGCAGTTATAGTGCTATTAGGTGTATACTGGAGAGTAAAAGACCGCGTGGTGCCAACAAAATTTGCAGCCAGCTTAGCAATGCTTTTGGCAACAATTGTAGCTGTTACTTTTCCAATAATTCAATACTTTAATAAAAACTTCAAATTCGACAAGGTCTTCGGAGCCCTCGGTATCGCAACAGCAGTGATTTTAATTTTAACAATATTTGAGAGAGTTTACTTAAGGAGGATTATTTTAAATATTCTTAAAGAGGTAAAGGATGAAACCCTTAGAAGGAATTAAGGTCTTAGATCTATCCAGAGTTCTTGCAGGTCCAACGGTGGGCATGATTTTAGGTGACCTGGGCGCTGATGTTATCAAGGTTGAAAAACCGGGGGAAGGAGATGAAACCCGAGGCTGGGGACCACCTTTCGCAGGCGGAGAGAGCGCTTACTACATGTGCGCTAATAAAAACAAAAGAAGCATCACATTAAACCTGAAATCTCCAGAAGGCCGTGAAATCCTGGAAAAGCTTATCAAAAGATCAGATGTGGTAATCTTGAACTTCCTGCCAGATGTTTTGCAAAATTTGAAGCTTACTTATGAAGATATCAAGCGAATTAAGGAAGATATCATATGGGCATCCATAACAGGCTTTGGATTGACAGGACCAAAATCAACAAAGCCTGGGTACGACGTTCTAATTCAAGGTATAAGCGGTCTCATGAGTATAACTGGTGAACCTGATGGCGAACCCATGAAAGTAGGGGTTGCAATTTGTGATGTTCTAACTGCTCTTTATACGGTAATAGCCGTAGAGGCTGCACTCATAAGGCGTAAAATAACAGGACAAGGCGCCATGATTGATAATTCCCTCCTCGAGGCATCCATCGCAAGCCTTGTCAATGTAGCTAACAATTACCTAATCGGGGGAATTATACCAAAAAGGTACGGAAATGCCCATCCTAACATAGTACCTTATCAAGTGTTCAGGGCAAGTGATGACTACATAATAATCGGTGTAGGTAACGAAGAGCAATGGAAAAGATTTTGCAAGGTAATAGAGAGGGAAGATTTATTAACGGACCCACGCTTTGAGACAAACGCAAAGCGCCTTGAAAACAGAGACATTCTTATACCAATCATTGAGGATATAATCAAACAAAAACCAGCGGAATACTGGCTAACCAGGTTAGACGAAGCCCATATACCCGCAGGACCAATTAACACCGTGGATAAAGCGATAAATGATGAACAGGTGAGGTCAAGAAACTTCATCCAGGAGATCGACCACCCCACCGCAGGGAAAATTAAACTCATGAAAAATCCCATACATTTTGGTGATATAGACCTCGATATTTACAGGCATCCTCCACTTCTTGGTGAGCATACCGAAGAAATACTTTTAGAACTCGGCTAT
>JBDRYG010000027.1:0-20367 GCA_039803305.1 Caldifarciminota bacterium | reverse complement strand
ATAGGAATTTCCGTTGAATTCTCAACTGCGACTTTTTGAAGTAATTTCCCACTCCCATCAAATACCATCAATTCACTTATACCACGGGCATATAAAACTCCGTTGCTACAATAAACTTTATTTGGTAACTTTTCCATTATCGGAACGATGCCACTGAAAAACACAGAATCTCTAACTGAAGGATTACCAACGTCAAAAGCAAGAAGATATGCGTTAAAGGGACCGCTATTCTGCCCAGAAAACAAGGTAACTTCTATAGGAACCTCCTCAAAAGGCATTACGTTTCTCACAGTGCAAGTATCATAAGGATTGCATAACCCACGAGCACAAACATTAATGAAAATATCGGACGGTGCTTCAATCCTAGCAAACTTCAAAAACACATTACGCTGTACATCATCATTCTGTAGAACCAAATTAAAGCTCTGATAACTATTAATATCAAGGTAAACGGACACATTTCTTGAACCCGAGTGATCTCGCAAAGTAAAGAGAAAAAGCAACGAGCATAACAAACCTTTCATACTATAACCTCCTTTGTGTGACTCCTCTAATTTTCTTACTTAATGTGTCCTGCACCAATACAACAAAGTTTACGTTTCTTTGAAATCTTGGTATTTTGATTTTCAAAGGGAAAACCGGTTCCGCAGAATAATAAAACCTTACTACATTTTTAAACAAGGAATCGGGTGCCCCCGATTGTGCAAAATATATACTATCCTCACTTACACATATGAAAACCTTTGCACCACTTAAATTCAAAAGTGTATCAGCATTTATCGTAACCCCAAGAGAATCACCCAATAAATCGTTGATGCTAACACTTAGAAATAATGAATCTTCTCGCGTACTTTTAATTGTTTTGTAATAGTTGTTAAAGAGAGTGTAATTTACACTCTGATTCCCCTGGATGTTCTCCTCTCCGTGAACTATTGTGATAGGTGCTTGATTCCCAACACTGTAGAATTCCTGTCTTTCATAGATAGAAGCAGGCGATATTGTGTCACCTAAAACCCTGATATGATATTCAAGAACCACTACAGAATCACCATAGTTTTCCTTAAGAGAATCCAGAATATTCTCTACAACAGGACAATTAGGGCAACGCGCATACACAAAAACCTCAAAAACCGGCACAATAGGCCTCGAGACTGGTATAGGAGATTGTGGTACTTTAGAACAGGATTGTATAAACTGTAGTAAACTAAATATTACCACAAATATCAAAACTCTTTTCATCATAGCCCTCGCGGAGTTTTTATTTGGTGATCAAAATTCTTCTTTTGATTAGGCTTCCTTCCTTTTCAAAGGTAAGATAATAAAGCCCTGGGCTTAAATCAATCTTGATTGAAGATGGAACTTCAGGGAAAGCCCTGGCTATCCTACCATCAATAGAGTAGATTTTCATCTTAGAAACGCCTGCAGGAAGCTTTATAAACGAGCCGTACCGCAAAACCTGGGTATCACATCCTTTCGCAAAAGTAGCTTCTCTTACATTAGATACACCTTCAAATAGCTTGGTCATGAAGTCTCTCTTTGTCATGTAACCAGTTATGTTCCCCACCCCCTCGATACCAAAAGCAAGATAGATAATTCTCGATCCAGAAGGAGAGATTTTATAGATACCTGCTACAGAGTCAACATCATTTCCACTTAACGTTCGGTAAAAAAGAATTGGAAGACTACCTGATCCCCCAATGACTTCAATAACATCCTTCGAGTTTTGGTTTGCATATGAACCGCTACCCCCAATAATGGCCGAATCTGAAAGACTAAATATATTCCCTGTGCCCATCAATTTTCTGTCAGAAGTATTTGGTGACAAAAAGCTAACACCGAGAGTTAGGTTTAAGAAATCAGGATCAACAATATTAGCCCTTTCTCCAAGATTTTGGCTTGAGATTATTAAGTTTTTCCCTGAAGAAATAACAGCTTTAAGGCGATTTATTACCGAAGTGTCAGGCATAACCTGCCCTGAAACATATAAAACAGTTCTATACTCCGGGTAAATATAAGGCTTACCACTGTCAGCCTCTGATTGCCATTCATAAACAAAACCGAGAGAATCAACATAAATACGAATATTTGAAGCGACCCCAGCGTTGTAAGAACCATCCCACACAAGAACGGTATCTACACCAAGTTTCAATCTCACCGTGTCAACCCTGCTTAATATTCCATCCCAGCTATAATTCACAACAAGTTTTGAAATATGTGGTTCTGGAAAGTTTAGCGCCGTTACATTGACACCGATCTCCACTGTATCGCCAATCTGAATTGAATCCAAATAAAAACTGCCTGTTTGAACTGTAAGATAGGGATCAAGGGAAGAAATGGATATATTTACATCGTGCGCCGTAGAAAATGGTGTGTTACTTGAAAATCCAAGTCTAATTACACCGTTTTCATTTCTCTCAAGCCTCCTGTTGCCGTTAAAATCAATAAGGCCGCGAAATACCATCCCAACATTCCCGTAATTTACCCTTAACCTAGCCTTAGATGCTTGTAAAATATTTCCAGCAACTAAATTATAACTATCGCTGTAATCTCTAATGCTGTATGTGGAATCAGATTGTACAAAAGCCGCAATATAGTAGTAGGGGGCGCGTAGAAAATCAGAAACATTCATGACAAAAGTATAAACAGCCGAGTCTCCATATCCCAAACTTAGAGGAGTACCAGCAGCATTAGGCCACATCCCCCTGACTACATATCTCAACACATTCATGTTTTGCCAGTTATACATAATAGAATCTTCAAGTATAGCAACTCTCAATTTGAGTTGAGAAGGGATAGGTAGAGATTGGTTGGAAGTCATAAATACTTTAACTTTCACTTGTGCTTGTAGTGTGCTTGTATTATATTCTCCTATCTCCACATAAAGGGAACACGGGCTCTCTCCCGCAAAGCTTGAAACAACATAACTTTCTAGTGGACTATAAACCCCATTCCATCCACCCACCACTGCTTTATTACCCTGGATCAAAGAGGTGGGATAACCAGGAACAGCATAATAATTTAATCTTGTAACAGAATGTGAATGGTAGAATGGATCGGATGTTGAAGGGTGATATTTAATAACGACCAGTGACTCTCCATAAACACTTTCAAGTTGAGATATTGCTTGAGCTTGATATGGGCAGTAAGCGCACCACGTGGCGGTAAAATTCTCAACCACCACATTCTTCCTAAACCCGTGAGCTAAACCCAGGGATAAGAGCACTGCATAAGAATAGAAGAAAAACCTTCTCATTATACCTCCTATGATTTTTATAATTTTAAATTAGGATACAGAATTTAGAAAATCTTCTTTAAAGGGCTAAATAACGAAATGCCCTTAAGCCCCAAATAAGACCATGGATCTACGACTTCAATATCGAAATCCTTAAAATCTTTCTCAAGCCTCGAAGCGTCTCCGACCAGGAGCAAAAAAGGTTTATCAAAATCAAAATGATCAAAAGCTGCTTTGTTGACATCTTCAAGCTTTAAACGCTCTATGTCTCTTATCTCTTCCTCCCAGTGAAAGAAGGGTAAACCAAACAAAACTTCTTCAGTAAGCATTGACAATAACTGAGCATAACTCTCCACTCTTAAGGGGATACTACCCTTGAAAAATGCCTTAGCATCACTTAATTCATCCATTGTGAACCCTTCACTGCGTACCTTTCTGATTTCCCCGAGAATCATGTCATAAGCCCTGCGGGCGTTATTCTTCTCTGTCTCACATTGGATCGAAAGATTTGCAGTAAGGACTTCACCATTAACGGGAATGCCAGGGCTAAACACTGAAGTCACACTATAAGTCAATCCTTCCTCTACTCTCAATTTTTTCATCAACCTGGACGAAAGGTCTGAAGCACCAATTAAGAAATTCGCAATTCTCAACGCCTGATAATCTGGATGATTTCTTCCTATAGCTGGTTTCATTAATTTCAAGTGCGCCTGCTGTATTTTCATATTAACAATGTAGATCTTCTCAAAATTTCCAATGTCACCTTTTATAGAAAAATCCTTACTTTCAGATTGAATATTCTCCAAAACGGATATTTCTTGAAGCTTACTTTCAACATCCAAATTCGAAACCACAACAAGCTTTAAAACCGCCCTCTTGAAAATTTCCTCGTAATACCTTTTCAATTCCTCAAAATCAAGCTTCAAAGCCTCAGGAATCAACCCAAAATCCGGCAGGGCTCTAAAAGCTTCTATACCTTGAAAGAAAAATAAATTAGAAAAATAAGACACCACAAATTCAGGGTCCTGGAAGCCCAGAAGGACAGCTGTCCTATATTGTTCTTTGAGTCGAACAAAGTCTTCAAGTCTAAAAGCGGGATTAACAATTATTTCATAGGCTTCCTTTATTCCTTCTGAAAAATACTCCGATAGTCCATCAATCTCAAAGCTCGAAACCACATAGCCCGACCTGGTTTTAAGTCTTAGACCTCTTCTCTCAAGATCCATAGAAAACTCCACTGGGGACTTTCCTTTTGGCCCTTCGAGCAGCAATTTCAGAACAAAATTATGAATCCCCCTTTTATACCCCAGCTCGTGCACAGAACCCTTATAATATAGTAAATTTACATAAAAAATCGGCAGTTTGTCTCTTTTTAAATACAATACTTCGAAATTTTTGAAAGGTCTTAAAACTCTGACTTCTCTATCCATACAAAACTCCGGCAGTCTCTTTGTCCTCTGAAAAATAGCTTAAAAAAACATCCCTTAGACTATCAAGCTTTACAGTCCTAACAAGGTCGGGATAATGATTTATGAGTCCTGCATCACCTGCCATTTCAAATTCTGCAAGATCCAACACCACATCCCTGACAGACTCTATGTTAAAATAAAAATCTGCCAGGATCTTGCTCTTGGCTGTCTCTACAAGCGCCTCTGTAATTTCCTGAGTTGAGCCATATAGCCTATTCTCCAATATCCTATATGCATCAAAGATATTCTTGCCTGGAGATGGCACGCCTATAATACTAAAAACACCGGTATCTAACAAAAAAGTTGAATCACAGGCTATAGAAGCAAATATTTTTTTCTCATAAACAAGGTCTTTTACCAGTAACCCCCACTTCCCGCCACAAAGGACTTCTCCCATAACCTCAAAAACCGGAGTTAACACGCTACTTACGGGAACGGTTTTAAAACCAAGAACTACAAGGGGCGTAGCATTTTTTCTTTTGACCTTAAAAAATCTCTTTGAATTTTGCTCTGGTTCCTCAATCCTCTCTAATGTGTAACCCCCGTTTTTCTCTAATGAACCAAAATACTTAGAAACAAGTTCAAAAGCCTCTCCTTCCTTCACATTACCCGAAATAGACAAAATGGCGTTTGATGGAACATAGTAAGTATTATAGTATTCGAAGACATCCTGTAGGTTCATTTTCTCTAGATCTTCAAGAAGGCCAATTATAGGGTATCTATAAGGGTGACTCTTAAAAAGTTGCATCCAGAACTCTTCCATAAATGCATCCACAGGATTATCCTGGGAGGTATAACGCCTCTCGTCTTTAATAACTTCCATCTCCTCTTCAAAATCCCGAATCTTAAGATTGACCATCCTGTCGGACTCAAGATCCAGAAAAATTTCTAACCCCTCAACAGGAAGGTATGCGTAATAAGCAGTGTAATCTTTGGAAGTATAAGCATTCTCATAACCACCAATCCTCTGAATCCTTTTAGAGTACTCTTCCGGTGATATTCTCTCAGTTCCTTTAAACATCATGTGTTCAAGGACATGGGAAATCCCGGTTTTCCCCCTCTTCTCAGTTCTATTTCCTACAAGATATGCAATACAAACGGCCACCATAGTGCTATAGGGATCCTCATTGATCACCACTCTAAGACCGTTTTTTAGTGTAAAGCGAGAGATCTTTAATAACATTTTAGAATTCAAAATCCCTTTTCATAGCCCGCTTTATCTCTCTTTCTATGATCCTCTTTTTAATTTCTTCCCTCTTCTCGTACAGTTTCTTGCCCTTACCAAGACCCAAGACCAACTTAATCAAATTTCTCTTTTCCATTATCATCAGTGGCACAAGGGTAAGACCCCTCTCTTTTATTTTCCCTATAAGTCTTTTAATTTCATATTTATGAAGAAGAAGCTTCCTTGGGCGCGTAGGATCGAGCCGGGACACCTTATCCTTTTCGTAAGGTGTAACGTGCATGTTCAAAATATATACTTCACCATCTATAATATCAGCGTAAGCCTCTTTCAAAGAAACTTTTCCCTCTTTTATTGATTTTACCTCGCTTCCCTTCAAAACTATACCAGCTTCAAATGTCTCAAGAATTTCATAATCATAATAAGCCTTAGGATTTTTAACTATTATCCTCTCAACTTTTCCTCTCATATTTTTACATCAGGCGAAGGCCAAAGCCGATAATATCTGGAAGTACAGACTCATACCTATAGAAGTAATCTATTTGCAATCTTTTTGACGGCAAAAACGATAGAATCAAAAACGGCTTAAACGCCTTCTTCCGAGAATACTCTTCAATATAAAAACCCCCTACCCCTTTAAAAAACCTGTAACTGTAATTAAAGGAAGCTGAAATGGTATGGTATCCTGACCCCTTACTACTTAAATAAAACGAATAGTGTCCTCCTTTCGCCCCAAAACCTAACTCCAAAAAAGTCCCCATCCTTACAGTTCCTACAAGATAATTTCCATTAAAAGACGGAGAAAGGACCACCCAATCGGCCCAAAATTCGCTTACATTAAGGTCTTTTTGAAAAACTTTTAGGACTGTGGATGAAAAAAAACCTCTCCACTTATTATTGAAATTGAGATGAATCCCCAAGGATGTCCTTACTACACCCGGTCTTTCCTCCCCTAAAATTTCACCATATGGGTCTGTGACTCTAATAGTCCCGAGGTCCAGATAACTAAGCGAGATATTTACTTCCTTAACCTTAGACTCAACATTATAACTTTTGAGCCCTGCAGGGAGCAAAACCATAGATGTATTTATGTAGGACCCAGATTCAGCTGATGATGCCCAAAATAGATTAAATCCTGCAAATTCTTCAGGCAGAAAAGACACAGAATTCCAGCTATAACCAGTTAACCAATAAATCAACAAAATAAACATCAGCTTTCCTCGGTAGAAACCCCTATGAAGTTAAAATTTTCACAGCGTATATACGGGAGAATATAAGTGCCAGGAATATCCATGCCATATGACTCGGGAAAACCTACTTCTTCTAAATCCTTAGAAATGCCAGTAATGTTATTAAGGAGCTCGATAAAGTTTACCTGAAAACGGAGATTGGGAAGCCTCGACCATCTCTTTCCGTTTCTTATTCTAAAAGATCCATCTCGCGTCATACCTGTCAGAGTAAAAGATTTAGGGTCTAAAACATTTACATAATGAAATCTATTAATTAGAATGACATCTTGAGATTCTGCAATCATTTCCTCCAAGCCTTTATCACCGGGTGACATTTCAAGATGGGCAGCGTAAGGGTATTCAGAGGCAAAATCCATAGCGTGTCCCGTGCTCTTCGTGTTAAATATCTTCGCCATTTTCTTACTGTATATAAAGTGCTTAAAAACCCCTCTATCGAATATCTTCAGAGTATCTTTTTCTACACCCTCAAAATCAAAGGGCATCTTAAAACCTTTCTTCCTCAATGGATTATCTACAAGGGTAAAATTATCACCAAACACCTTTTTATTTCCCATTCCTTCAAGAAAGGAAACACCGTCATAAAGTGCCCTCGCGGAAAAGCCCACGTACTGCATAAAATCAAGTATCTCCGCCACAGCGTAAGGTGCAAGGATTACTGGATATCGTCCTGGTTTAAGACCAGCATCCGGAAACTCCATAGCCATAAATCTCGCTATCTTTCCTTTTACATCATCGAACCTTAAAGCGTCCAAATCGGAAGACGAAAACTGGAGCCAAAAAGTATCCCTATCTTCCCTATCTTCAAGAAGAATAGTAAGATGAAGAGCTGTATAAGCTTGATGAGCTCTCATCCCGATATTGTTGAAAATAAGAACACTATTAAAGGAGCTCCGGAATGAACCATAAAAATTGAAATTTTCAAGTTCTGAAAATAATCTTTTCAAAAACCTTGCTTTCTCTTCCGCACTCAGGTCTTTAACTGCCTGATCTACCGATTCAAAATAAAGATTTTTTGAGGATTCCGCCTCAGGAAGATCGGGATCCTCTTTAGCATTCAAAGCAATCTCTTCTGCTTTTTTTACAGCCTTAATTATCCCGTCCTTGGTCAAATCAGTTGTGGTAACCATTCCGGCCTTTTTCCCAAATCTTACTCTCACTGCCAGGGTAAGTGTATTTAGTTTATTATACTGATGAACTTTACTTTCCATGAAACGGGCAAAATCACTCTCCACATGGAAAATAGCTCCCTCAACTACTTCTGCAACAGAAGCTTTTATAACATCTTCGGCAATTCTTAAGTACTTGTCAGAACCTGTAAATCTTGCCATCCTTTAAAGTCCACTCCACTTTTCCTTTTAATTTGGATTTGTACAAAGGAGTATTATAGGCCCTGGACTTTATGAAATCTCGATCTACTACAATCTCTTCATCAGGATTTAAAGCAAAGAAGGAAGCCTTACAATCTTTCTTTATAAAACCAAGACCAGACAAACCTAATATCTCAGAGGGTCGTGTACTCATATACTTCACCAGTTCAGGCAAGTCCATAATGCCCCTTATTACAAATTCATTATATAAAGCAACAAAAGCAAAATCAAGCCATATCATTCCAAAAGGTGCTGCGTTGAATTCATCGAGTTTCTCAAAGTCTGCGTGAGGGGCATGGTCGGTGGCAATGACATCAATAATTCCTTCTTTAAGAGCAAAAAGTAAAGATTCCCTATCCTCTTTGGTCCTCAGTGGAGGATTAACCTTATAGTTAGAGTCATAACCTGCAAGAAGAGATTCATCAAACAATAGATGATGAGGTGTGACCTCAGCGGTGACCTTTATACCTGCTTCTTTAGCTCTTTTAATTAATTCAACACTTTCTTTTACACTCACATGGGCCAGGTGAAGCCTTCCGCCTGTAAGTTTTGCTAATTCAATATCTCTATAAATTGCAATAGTTTCTGCCTCGCGTGGCATACCCCTAAGACCAAGCTTCACACCAAGGGCACTCTCGTTGGCAAGACCGCGGAAAGTCAAATTATGATCTTCTGCGTGAGAAATAATAATCCCATTGAAATACCTTGTATATTCTAAGGCGCGCCTCATTACTGCACTATTTTGAACCCACTTACCATCATCGGAAAAAGCAACAGCCCCACCTTCAGCCATATCCCCAAGTTCGGCTAGTTCTTCGCCTTTTCTACCCTTTGTAATAGCCCCACAGGGTAAAACATCAGCTTTTCCTTCCTCTTTAGATCGTCTAATTATGTACTCCACTACGCTTCTGTTGTCGCACGCAGGATTGGTGTTTGGCATAGAGACAACCGCTACAAATCCACCATGTAATGCTGCCATTCCGCCAGTGCCTATATCTTCCTTATATTCTTCACCCGGTTCTCTAAGATGTACATGCATATCCACAAGTCCGGGAATAAGGTATAATCCCTGACATTTTATAACCTCAGCATCTCTAATCTCAATATTATCCTGAATATCAACTATCCTGCCTTCGTCTACTAAAATATCCTTAACTTCTATTTTGTTTCTTTCAGGGTCTACTACTTTTCCACCTTTAAATAACAGCCTACTCATGACTCTTTTCTCCTCTTATGAAAAGATACAATACAGCCATTCTGACAGCAACCCCATTTGTTACCTGGTCAAGTATTAAAGACTCCCTTTCCTGAATAAGATCAAAATCAAGTTCTACCCCCCAGTTCACCGGACCAGGATGCATGATGACTGCGTTCTTCTTTGCTTTCTTTAGTCTCTCCCTCGTTATACCAAAATATTTCCTATATTCCCTTATAGATGGGAAATAAGCCTCTTCAAGTCTTTCTCTCTGAATTCTTAATGCCATAATCACATCTTTTTCTTTTACAGCATCATCTATGTTATAGGAAATTTCCACTCCTAACTCTTTAAAATATTCAGGGAGAAGGGTAGGTGGACCCGCCAGTGTAACATGGGCACCAAGTTTGGTAAGCCCGAAAATATTGGATCTTGCAACCCTTGAATGCAGAATGTCGCCAACAATTAATACGTTTAGACCTTCGATCTTCCCAAATCTATCAAGCATAGTAAGCATATCCAGGAGCGCCTGCGTAGGGTGTTCATGGGTACCATCACCAGCATTAATAACCGCTGCCTCCGTGTGCTTTGCAAGGAAGTGAGGAGCACCTGAAGCCCAATGCCTTATAATAAAAGCATCCGCCTTCATTGCGTCGATATTCAGCAGTGTATCAAGGAGAGACTCACCTTTTTGAACGGCCGAACCTTTCGTTGAGACACTCACTGTATCCGCTGAGAGCCTTTTAGCTGCAAGGTCAAAGGATGACTGAGTACGGGTAGAAGGCTCGAAGAACATATTAACAACAGTTTTACCTTTAAGCGTCGGTACCTTTTTTATAGGTCTGTAGAGAATTTCTCTCAGAGATTTCGCGGTTTCCAGAATTGTCTCAATCTCAATTTTTTCAAGCTCCTCCAATCCAAGAAGGTCTTTTCTTTTTATTACACTCTGCTCCATTTAATACTCCCTGGTTTAAAAATAATCTACAAACTCCTGTGGATGTGGTATTAAATTAACCCTCTCAAATTCCTTCATTTTTATATCAATCCATTTTTCAACAAATTCTTGGGTGAAAACCCCTCCGGTGAGCAAAAACTTATAGTCTTCTTTAAGGGCTGATAAAGCCTCCTTCAGATTTTCCGGAAGAAGCTTTACTTTTCCGCTTCTAACCACATCAGCATCCACCTTTCCTTCAAACGGTTCACCCGGATCTATCTTATTAATAATACCATCCATACCAGCCATTATCAAACCAGCAATCCCGATGTAGGTGTTCATCGTGGCATCGGGCGAACGATACTCAATATCCACATCTTTACCCTTTGCGTATCCTGGTATTCTAATAGCTGCCGTTCTGTTAGCCAGAGCATAGGTTATTGCCACCGGTGCTTCAAACCCAGAGTATAGCCTCTTGTAGGAGTTAGTAGATGGGTTCACAAGGGCACTTAATGCCCTGGCGTGCTTTAAAATGCCACCTATGAAATACAAAGCTGTCTTACTCAATCCCAAGTTATGCTCATCGCCATAAAAAACCGATTCACCGTTTTTCTTAAGTATTATGTGAAAATGAAGACCATTGCCAGGTTCGTTAAACAAAGGTTTAGGCATAAAAGTGACCACAAGCCCTGCATCTTGAACCACTCTCCGTATAATATATTTTGCTGTTTCCAAGGCATCAGCCATTAGAAGAGCATCACCAAACGTAAGCTCTACCTCGTTTTGCCCATATCCCCCAACTTCATGGTGATGGTATTTTACCTTAACTCCTGCCATTTTTAAATGTTCTAAAATCTGGGTCCTTAATTCAAAGAAAGCATCATATGGCTCAGCAATGTGGTAACTGGATTTAAGGCGTTTTTCTTCAACAAAATCAAAATAGTATCCGGTCTCGGTTATTTCTGCATTCTCAAAAATGTAAAACTCCAGCTCTGGAAGGATCTCAACCTTTTCTGCAAAGTTTGAATTTTTCACAAATTCAATTGCTCTCTTAAGAATGTTCCGGGGATATACGGGGTACGGTTCTTTCGTATCTGAATAATATAGGTCTCCATAAACCACAAGAACCCCTTCTCTTGTCGGATCCATAAAAGCTGAATCAAGGTCCGGGAAAAGTCTCATGTCACTATTGTGAACTTCCGCATAACCTGGCACACTGGATCCATCAATGCCAATCCCTTTCTCATACCCCTTTAGGAAATACTCAGGGTCAATACTAACATGTCTCAAGGTTCCAACAAGGCATGAAAATCTAAAATCCACTATCTTCACCTTGCCATTTTCAATGAGTTTCTTAACTTCGCTAAAATCCATCCCTACCTCCTTTAATAATTTCTAAAGTTCTACTTTTTTCACTGAATTTATTCTCTCACCAAGGAATCTCTCAATAAGTTCCACATAGTGCGGCGGTATATCTGTTAAAAAAATATCTAGAGTCCCGCCTCTACTACTTATCAAACCCTCTTTTCTTAAAAACTCGCCCACCTCTTTTGCGACCTCTTCTGCTGGATCAACAAGTGCAATTGCCTCTCCAAGTACTTTTCTGATAACTCCTTTAAGAAGCGGGTAATGGGTACAGCCAAGAATAACCGTATCGACCTTATCACGTAACTCAGCCAGATACATTTCAGCGACTTGCTCTGCAATAGATCCCGTTGTGATACCCTCCTCCGCCAGTGGAACAAAAAGAGGGCAGGGTCTTCCATACACCTCAAAACCTTTTGCAAAGTGTCTCTTATGGGCTTCACTTTTAATAGTGGCAATCGTCCCGATCACCCCTACTTTTTTAGTTTTTGATCTCTCCATTGCAATTCTAACACCTGGTTCTACAACGCCAAAAATCGGAACCATAGAAAGCCTTTCTCTAAGATAATCCAAGGCTACACTGGATACAGTATTACAGGCAACGATTATCAATTTTACATTAAATCCCAGCAAAAACTGGGCATCCTGAAGGCCGAATTTCTTTATAGTCTCTTCGGACTTATTCCCATAAGGGACTCTTGCAGTATCTCCAAGATAAATAATATTTTCTCCGGGGAGATATTTTCGTATTTCCCTAACTACTGTCAGTCCACCAATACCCGAATCAAAAATTCCGATGGGTCTATTGTTGTCTTTCATATCTAACTTTAAATTTTATAATGGCGTCTACAATGGCATCAGCAAGTTTTTCCTGGTATCTCGCATCGGTAAGCCTTTTTGCCTCTTCTTTATTAGTTAAAAAACCGAGCTCTACAAGGGTTGAAGGAGCATAAACCCCTTGGAGAACATAGAAACCAGCCTGTTTTACCCCTCTATCCACGGAAAAGACTGAATTAACAAGAGATTCTTGAATAAAGTATGCCAAATCTTGAGATTCTTTCAAGAACTCGTACTGCGCCATATCACCTAATATCATTGTCAATATATCATTATCTCCAGCTTTTTTTTCCACCTCATATTTAATCACGGAGTTTTCAAAGGCAGCTACTGATCTTTCCCATTCTGTTCTTGCCTCAGATAAAAAGTATGTTTCGATGCCCCTCGCTAATCTACTTCCTGGCGCATAATTACAGTGTATCGAGACAAAGAGATCTGCATTGTATTTTTTTGCAATTCTCGCCCTCTCAGCCAAAGTCACGAAATAATCACCAGTTCTAGTCAGAACAACCTTAACCCCTGTTTTCTCAAGCTTCTTCGCCACAAGCCTCGATACCTGTAATACCACATCCTTTTCTTTTACACCATTGGCCACAGCTCCTGGATCGTGGCCACCATGTCCTGGATCGATTACAACAACCCTTATCTTTCTTTGATATGACCTCTGGAGAGCCTGACCCGTTTCGGTAGGGAAAGGTAGAATAGGCTCCTCGATTTCTTTAACTACTTTTTCGCTCAAAGGTTTTGAAAGGCGAAGAACAAGAGACATCGTTCGAGTTGAAACATTATACCTAACTCCCTCATTTAAAGTTATTAAAACAGTAACCCCTTCAGAAGTGTGCCTTATTCTGATGAATTTCACATATTCACCGTAAACTTTTCTCGTTGCAAGACCGCTGTAAAACCCCTTTTTAATGAAAATAAAAACCGTATCGCCACTTTGAAATACGAGCGGAGAAAGATCCGCATTATATACAATTTTAAGAGAATCGTCGTCTAAAACTATGCTTTTTACACTTGGTGGATATCTGGAAATGATGTATCTTTTATTCTGATAATCCCAGTAATAGGTCTGGCTTTCGGACAACCATGTAAGGACGTAACCCCAGGTATCACCATCCAGAAAAAGTGTATTATCATCAACATATATATTATCTATGGGAACCACATCAGAGCCGAGCAAGAGCTCTTTTCTTTCAAAATTTACCCGGACTTTTTTTGTTCCTGCATAAAGTTCTATGGAAGAGTCAGACACAAAACTTCTTGTTCCCAGTAAATTAGCTATATCCCTGTAAGAAATATAATCAACTCCACCTACATTAAGAGGATTAATTTTTATCGTTTCAAACGCAAACAGAATTTGCAAAAAAAAACTTAACATTAGTTAATTTTAAAGACTAAAGGCAGAACAAACAAAGTACTTCTAAAACTTAGAGCTCGCCGTTTGGAGCTAACTCCCTATCTGTAACTCTGTTTTTAACAAACTTATAGCTTCGGTTAACCCAGGTACTCTTCCTGCAACAATCACCTTTCCATTAATAACCGCAGCTGGTGTTATCATAACCCCATACTTTGCAAACTCTCTCGGGTCATTAATGTGGATTACCTCGTGATTATCGCCTAACTGCTTAACAGCTTCTTTGAATACCTTTTCCAAAGCCTTACATTTTGGACAGCCAGAGCCAAGTATCAATATCTTTGCCATAATTTTAACCTCCTATAAAATGTACTCACCAAAAATTGCACCTAACATCGTTCCAAGGATTATTATAAGTGGGACGTAAACAATGGCTTTTTTAAGACCAAATACCCTTGCGATAGCGATCCAGTTTGGTAAAGAGAGTCCAGGACCAGTGAGTAGGAGAGCAAGGGCAGGTCCTTTTGCCATACCCAGCTTCATGAGTTTATCAACAAATGGCGCTTCAGTCATCGTGGCAAAATATGATATCGCCCCAAAAAGTGTCGCAAAGAATGAAGAGGCGACATCATTTCTCCCGACAAGGCTCTTAACAAAATCCTCAGGAATTATAACACTCACTATTCCTACAGCGAAAACGCCAAGCAGCATCAGAGGAAAAATTATTTTTATAAACCACCAAGTTTCGTGAATCCATACCTTTATCTCCTCTGCCTTAAGAGCGAAAACAGAGTAAACTACCACAATAACTGCGAATCCAAGAAACACAAGAACCTTATAAATATAGGCACCTGTTCTAACGAGATAATTAGGCATCAAAAGAGAGAGAAGAATAAAAATCAAAAGTAAAAGGTGCTTTGAATTGATAAGAGGCTCATCTACTGAATGTCTTGGAGCCTCTTGAAGCTCACGAAATTCCTTACCGAAGAATAAGTCCATAACAAATCCTATTACCACTGCCACAATAACCGCTGCTAACACCCTCATTCCTGCCATCTTAGCCCCCAGAATTGACCCCGTATATGCAAGTGCTAGGATATTAGCAGAAGGAGCTACCCAAAGAATTATAAATGAAACTCCTATTGATGCACCCGCAAAATAAAGTCCGCTGGCTACAGGAATAACAGTACATGAACAGGCTGCAATTAAAAAACTGCCGAGGATGGCAAGAAGATATGCAAGGGCCTTACGGGAAGAGCTTCCGAGATGTTGAAGCACTTTATCACGGTTTATGAAAGCAACCATAGCCCCAGCAAGAAAAAAAGCTGGGATCAGGCAAGTAATTGTATGTCTCGCAATATAATCAGTCAGTGCGCTGATTCCACCAAGTAAAAGCTTGTAAAAAAAACTCATTAGCACCTCCTTAAATGATCTCTCCTAACTTTAAACTCCCTAATTTTTCATTCAATTTTAACACCAAGTTATTCCCCTGGCTCGTAATTTTCCTCCTTGAATACTTCTAACTTACAATTTGCACCAGATTTGCTATTGCACCTAAACCCATTAATTCGTGAACCAACCCTTCTTTTCAAAATTTCTAGCTCCTTAGAAATAATTTCATCGGGAATACCGTTTACAAAATCCCTTAGAGCCTTTAAAAATGGCTCGTTCGTCTCCCTGACAAAATACATGACGCCTCGACCTACTTTCTGTTCATCTACAAGCCCAAACTTTCTAAGTTCATTGAGATTTCGAGAAGTATTGCAGTGCAAGTCTCCAACAGCATCCGCAAGTTCACATACAAAGTATTTTTCCCCACTTTTCACTAAAAGGGCAAAAAGCTTAAGTCTCTTTGCGTCACCCAAAACTTTTAAAATATCTGCATATATGCGCATATATAAATATTAACATTAAATTGATGACCAGTCAAACTTTCTTATTTTCGTAAATAATCTATAATGTTCGACATTCGAACATTATAATTGAGTTGTGGCAACTAGATTTACAAAAATAAGAGAAGAAATTCAGTTTGAAGATCCTATTAAACTTATGCTCAAACTGGGCTCCCCCTTAATTCTGCTTAACCTAGTTCATCTTCTATACAACCTCACAGATACTTTCTGGCTTGGCAGACTTGGTAGGACAGCAGTCTCTTCGCCAACCCTATCCTGGCCCGTTTTTGGAACTATTTTAAGCCTCGGTATGGGTTTTGGGATTGCGGGGTTTGCTTACATTTCACAGTATCAAGGTAGCGGAGATTTTAACAAAGCTGAAAAAGCTATGGGTAACCTACTTACCCTGCTTTTATTTTTCTCAATTATAACGGGGATACTAGGGTTTGTTTTAACTCCTCGAATATTGAAGGCGATGAAAATACCTCATGATACCTTTGAAAACACCGTAAGATATCTTAGAGTAATGTTCCTGAGTATTCCATTTTCTTTCTTTGGTTTTGCTTTCTCCTTTGCACTTCGGGCTCTGGGGGACACA
Organism: Caldifarciminota bacterium; assembly: GCA_039803305.1. Taxonomy (GTDB): domain Bacteria; phylum Hydrothermota; class Hydrothermia; order UBA1063; family UBA1063; genus UBA1063. The sequence goes on along the minus strand of JBDRYG010000027.1, from coordinate 3,688 downwards.
AGAACGCCTACCGCAGTAAGTATTGTAGGGCTTATACTAAATGTAATCTTAGACCCTTTATTTATATATGGATTTCTTTTCTTTCCTCGTATGGGGGTACTTGGCGCTGCTTTCGCAACGGCACTATCAAACCTTCTTACCTCTATTCTCAGCGCATATATTTTTATAAGTGGAAAAATCGGAATTAAATTGAAATTTTTAGATTTAAAGCTCGATATGAAACTGTCCCTTGCAATTATTACCAAAGGGATTCCTGCAAGTATCGGTCAATCTCTTAACTCTCTCGGTTTCGTTTTTCTCGTTAGCATAATCTCTAAGTTTGGTTCATTGGCTGTAGCTGCCTATAGTATAGGTGACAGGGTAATTCAAATCATTTTTACTATATCAGAAGCATTAAATCAGGCTCTTGGAACAATCCTTGGCCAAAACTTGGGCAGTAAGAACTTTCAAAGAGTAAAAGAGGCAGTCAAAAAGGGAGTTATTTTGAATGGAATTCTGATATCTGTAATGGCTTTATTTATTTACGTATTCAGAGCACAATTAATTTCACTCTTTATTAAAGAACCCGAAGTAATCAAAGAGGGAATCAACTTTATTGAAAAATTTATAATTGCGATGCCTTTCTTCGGAATTTTCGGTGTTTACAGTTCTCTAGCTATGGTTTCGGGAAGAACAACAGAGGGAATGCTCCTTGGTCTCATAAGACTCTGGATACTGAGAATACCAATGTCTTATTACTTTGGGAAAACCTGGGGAACCTCGGGTATCTGGTTAGGGATGAATGTCAGTAATATACTAGCGGCCTTATTTGCCTACCTTTGGTATCTCAGGGGTAGCTGGAAAAACGTCCTTGTGGAATAGGTCTTGCTAAGGGCATGTAAATAAACTTCAATACCTTAACTTCGTGAACCATCTTAAACTTTGGGTTTTCGGGCCACCAAAGATAAATTTCCACATTCATGGGCTTATCCGGGACGAACATTTTATCGGACACTTTCCACTTTTCTATCAACCTCTCTTTTCCCTTTTTCAAATAGTAAGACTCAAAAACTATAGAGTCAGGAAACCACTTTAAGTAATGCCTTGAAATAACGGGTCTTTTTGACGCAGGCAAACCAAATTTCTTTGTCTTTCGCTTTACACTATCTGGGTTTTTCCAATTTCCAAATTGCCTTATAACGCCATAGTTACCAGCTGGACTTGAAGGATTTCCCCATCTTGAAAACTCAATATCAACTTCAAACTTTCCTTCATCGAAGTCATAAAGAAAAGGGGCAAAACAGGCATGTAAAAGGGAATTCAAGCCACCTTCTACTTCAAAAATAAAAGTTCCATATAAAAACTTCTTTTCTGAGATTACACCACTTGAACGAAGTATAAGTTTGCCATGAAACTCGAGAGACTCACAAGTTAAAAGCAGCTTGTCACCTGAAACCTGTACGAGGTCTTTAACAAAATAATTCTGGCTTCTCTCATCGAAATTATCAAAAGTCTTCCAGTTATAGGATGCGAAATTTAAAGTTTTAGTAAATATGAGATTCAAACAAATCAAAAAGATCAAGGTCACCTCCCTAAGCAAAATAAAAGATAACCGAAGCAAGCACAGAAAACAGGATAGGTAATACTACATTTCCATATTTGATTTTTATACCCCTATCAAAAAGCCAGCGATAAAACTCGTATCCTGCCATAGGTACAAAAAAACCGCTATGATAAGCAAAAAACCAAGATTGACTTAACCGCCAGCCGCTAATGAAAAAAATCGAAATTAGAAACAAAAAGTAAGTGCAAAAAAACGTTATGTAAAAGAGAGCCTCGATAAAAACCTTCTTTTCCTTGGAAGCAGTCAATATGCGTATGGCAATTTTCTCATAACTATATTTTGCTGTTGAATACAAAAGAAAACCCATCCAGAGAGATGTTATAACTGTCCCCTTGAGACCGGGAATAAACTTAAACAATATAGAACCACCCAAAGCAACGCCGATACAAAGAGGACAAACCGCATACACCAAATTTGGTGTAAAAAGAATTGCTATTAATACAACAAAAAGAAGAAACCTCATCTTACTTCTTGATCTTTTCTAAATGCGTAATCACTTCTTGATCTCCAACAAAAAGTTTCTCATAACGGGGATCATAGAGTGCTGGGACTCTTAAAGTATCGACCTTTAATCTCTTTGCTATTTTTAGAAACTCCTCGTAATTTCCCTCGTTAAAATAAACCTCGCGACATAAAACTGGTCTTCTTAATTTTACAAGATGTATATAATTCAAAACCTCTTTACAATGAGGGCACCCTTCAGAATAGTAAAGCACGAGGGTCCTAGTCTCCACTCTGTAAAAGAACAAAGCAAGAATAAAAAACAAAGCCCCTGAAAGAAGTGCTAAAAAAAACCTGCTAAAGTCACTAATTTTAAAATCCATACACTAAAAACCCGATAAAATTATACTGCGCATCAGGATTAAATCAAAAATCGAGATAAACAGGAAATTTGATATAAATGATTGTTTACTGGGGCGCGTGGATTCGAACCACGATTGCAGGATCCAAAATCCTGTGTCCTGCCCATTGGACGACGCCCCAGTTGGAAATTATTATAACACAAAACCACCGGAATCTCCACACTAAATTTAACTTTTACAAAGTCTGTGTTGCCATAACTAAACCATCACAGTACAATTACTCATCCTAAAAACTAACTTCTAAAGGAGACTCCACAAAAACTTAAAGCAAAACCAAGATTTGATGCTTGATCATTCCCTCCGAGTCATTTCACCAAATACGATACTCGCGCTGAAAGTAAGATAGCCAAGCGGCGAGGAGGGTGAATTCAAAATTTTAAATTCCTCTCTCACTTTCCATTCCTTTGTTAGAATTGTGTTATAGGTAAATTTAATTAACACTCCTACAAAAGATTTAATAGGGAAAACCAATATGCCGGCTGATGGTGCAAGAGAAAAGCTTCCCCTGCTGATTTCGACTTCCCTCAGCGGATTCGTCCAAACACTGTCCCAAGTAACATTTTGTATTTTCTTCCTTATGACCGCACTTTCAGAAAAGCCACCAACGCCCATCATCACAAAGGGAAAGACGGAATTAGTAAGTGAATATGTGTAACCAAATTCGAAGTATCCACCACCAATACCATATTCCACAGTTAAGGTGTCGTTTTCACCTTTAAATCCTGCCCCGAACCCGGTGCCCCCAAGTAACAAATTATTTGAAATGGAGTACCCAGACCCCCCATGGGCAACGAGAACATCAAAACGCGAGATCCCAAGTTTGGAAACCTCAGTATTCACAGGGGTATTTTTCGCTAAGCAGGCTCCTACGGTATAACCACCAATCCCCCCAACCTGACTCAAAAGAGCCAATGTGAATAAATATAACATTTTTAACCTCCTTTAATGTTTGTATCCAAATTGTAATCCATCATGGAAATTAAAGCAAAGTTTAGAAACAAGGCTTAAATAAAATACACAATGCCGAAGAGATTTGAACTCGCGACCTTCCCCCGTACAGGGGGACGTTCTCACCAGGCTGAACTAAAGCTCACTCAAAAGCCTTATCGCTTCCTCTCGGGATTTCTTCTTTAAACGACTCTCCCATCTCATAGCTTCAGATCGACTATTAAACTCCTTATATACAACAAGCTCCCACGGACCTCTCCCTCGGGTGTACTTC
>JBDRYG010000026.1:0-20394 GCA_039803305.1 Caldifarciminota bacterium | reverse complement strand
CAGATACGACGCTACCCTTAGGAATTTATAAATTTCTCTAAAGTCCGAAGAGTTGTATGAAATCTTTCTACCTGCAACTAATGTTGAACCCGGAATCTGAGCGATAAGGTGGGTTATCAGTGTGTCATTTGTTGTTATTTCAATGGTGAAGGGGGGCGATAAATCAAGGGGCGGAATATTTTTAATGTTGTCTAAAGCCCTTTGTATTGCTTCAGTATAATTTTGCACTACTTGAGAATATGGAAATAGTTCTGCAGAAAATCTTGAGATTGCCCGTTTTGTTATTACAAACTGGGTTTTGGGGAAATTTTTTTGGGAAAAATTAAACAAAACGTCATCGCCAGAAATCAATATTACAGGAACATTGTAATATGCAGCAAGGTAGCCATTAATCTCCGCCTCTCCCACGATCTTGCCGTTAATAGTTATTTCATAGAATGTGCTTGATGAGTAAGTATGATCCATTTGCCCTGGAAAATGTCCAATTGGCGCATGATATCCAATAAAAATACATGCATTATATGAACTATCTAATGTCTCTACCATGTAATATTCCCTTGGCGTTCCACGAACAATAGAAACCCTATCTGAAATTTGGTCAGGTATTAAATTATTCCCGGAACCATGGGCATCAACTAATACTAATTTAGAATTTCTGGAATGTTTCAATATAAGTTCAGTGACTAATTTTGCTTCTTTAGTCATGTAATACGAGATTCTTTCCTGTGGCTCAGCCCAACTCGTGAGCCCCCAAATGCCTTCCATATCAATTGAAATCAATATTTTCATTTTTTACACCTCTTTAAAATAGAAACAAAAAAGTAATCGCAATCATTTTTGAGACCATCAATATAAACCCCAAAGGGTGTAGATTTGTATGAAAACTTAAATGAATCTTCATGCTGTTCTATTATAAAATCTTTGTGGCGTTTTAAGAACTTTTCGATTTGACCCTCGTTTTCGTCTGGATTAATAGTGCAGGTCATATAAACCAGATAACCTCCTATTTTTACAATTTCCTGTGCGGTCTCAAGAATGTTTTGTTGAAGTCTTAATATTTCTTTAATTTTTTCAGGTGTAATTCTATACTTTATCTCGGGCTTTCTTCTCAAGGTGCCAAGGCCTGAGCAAGGAGCATCGATGATAACTACATCACAAGTATTGCTTTTAAAAGCCCTTTTAGTTGCATCAGAGCAAACTAAGGTTAAATTTTTCCGTGAAAAGATATAATCGTTTTTGAACCTTTGCAATTTTTTGATGTGGATATCGTTAGCGATTACAGTGATATCATCGTATTGTTGGGCTAAGAAAGATGCCTTATTACAAGGTGCTGCAGCTAAATCTATGTATGTTCCACGTGGAACATAAGGCACAAGATGTTGTGCAATTTGGGAAGATAAGTCCTGAAAGACAAACTGAAATTTGTCGTAATTCTGAAAGAATGTAGCACTATCTAAAATTTTGTAGGTTTCAGGAAAGTATAAATTTGTGGCACCTGGGATGTTTTGCATGGAATCTTTTGGGGAAATGACTCTTATATATGTGGAATGGGTGGCCAGTGAGTGGTATATGAAGTCGTTGAAAAAAGAATCTTCCAAGCGTTGCTTTAAATGGCGGAAAAGTGATTCAGGAAATGAAAATTTAATATGTTCAGGAAGATTTGGAATATCTGCTGTTTTGAGCTTCCTGAACAGGGCATTAACAAGTTTTGCATAGCCTGTACCAACATGTTTTTTTGCCAGTTCAACATAAGAAGAGACTGTTGCATATGCGGGTTTGTTAAGAAATAACAGTTCGTATGCCCCAACAGTCAGAAGGGCTTTTTCGAAAGGGGAAAAGTCTTTAAAGTTTTTTTTCTTAAGATAAAAATTAATCAGGGTCTCAAGAAAAAGCAGATGTTTTACAGTCCCGTACGAAAGTTCTGTAATAAAATCCAAGTCTCCACTTTTTAAATTGTTACGATAAGATTTGAGTAGAGGTGAAACCCAAGCTGCATCTTTTAAGACCCTTTCAACGATCTTGACGGCATCAAATCTGGAGTTATTCATTAATAATTTTAAAAATTTCACATAAACTGGAAACGAAAAAATCAGGTTTTTCACTTAATGTCGTTAGTTCGTTGGTTAATAGTATAGTCTTTATATTGAGACTTTTTCCTAATAGGACATCTTCTATGCGATCACCAATGACGAAAGATTTTGCAGTATCAATATTATATCTTCTTACAAGCTCTTTCAAAAGCAGGTTTTGAGGTTTTCGGCAAGGGCACCTCTCTTTTGGATGATGAGGGCAGTAAACAACTTCAGTTACATGAACTTTTTCCTGGTTTAATCTTAATAACATTTCTCTGTTAATTTCGTCAACTCGTTCCCTTGAATAAAAACCTCTCCTTACACCTGACTGATTCGTCACAATGAAAATTTTATAGTTTAATCTTAAAAGATGTCGCAGTAATTCAAAAGCACAAGGTTGGAATCGAATTCCAGTTGGTGAAGACAGGTAATGTTTATTGACGATTAGGGTTCCGTCGCGGTCAAAAAATGCTGCCTTCATGTTCGCGCAGAAAGAGTATCATTTGATTAAATGCCTTACCTCTATGTGAAATTTTGTTTTTTAAAGCTAAAGGCAGTTCGCCGAAGGTCATTCCCAATTGTGGATACAGAAAAAGAGGATCATAACCAAAAGTATAATCACCTCTCATTTCATCAACAATGAAGCCTTCTACTTTGCCAGTGAAAAAGTGGACATTACCTTTCGATGTAATCAAGCAAATCACAGTTTTAAAATAAGCAAAGCGAAGATGGAAGCCGAGGTTCTTTACTAAGTTTAACAGTTTAATCCGATTTTCTTCGTATGTGGCACGGGGACCCGCAAAGCGCGATGAGTTAACTCCCGGTAATCCACCTAAGTGTGGTAAAAACAACCCAGTGTCATCAGCAAAAACGGGGGCATAGCCGTGGTCAAAAAGGAATTTTGCTTTGATATAAGCATTCTCTTCTAAGGTTTCACCACTTTCGAGGTTGGGTGGAAAATTTATTGAAGGGGGCTTGATACAAAGATTTAGTCCTGTTAAAATTTCTTCAATTTCTCTATGTTTATCTGGGTTTTTAGACGCAAAATATAGGTTATGGAAGTTCAATTTCGCATTGAACTATAAAAGCGTCAGGATATCCGTTCTGCCTTAAGAAGTCTCTGTATTTCTCGGCCTCTTCTCTTGTTTGAAAGTTCCCAACTCTAATCTTATAAGGCGTTGGATCTCCCGGAATTTCATCCATATATACAGGGACATTTAGACGAAGTCTTGCATCGTTAAAGGCAAGTTCTGCTCTTGATTTTTCGGCGAATGCAAAAATCTGAACCCTAAAACCCGGTGCAGTTCTCAGCACCTTTCGAGGGTATGTAAAGGACTCCTGTTTCCTTGCACTTGTGTCTATAACTTGAGGTTTTAAAGTATCAACTTTTGTTGTTGAAGGCTCGATAGTTATGACTTTTTCCCCTTCCGTTGTTTTTCTGACCGCGCAACTTGTGGAAATTAGAAATAACGCAACAAATATAAAATTCTTATATCTCATTTTGAACGTCCCCCGTATTTTCTCTGGAATTTTTCAATTTGCCCGGTAAGATCTGCAGTTACAGTTTTTCTTGCTTGCCCCGTGTAAAAGGGATGACATTTTGAACAAATCTCCACTTTGATTTCCTGCCGGGTAGACCCTGTGATTACTTCATTTCCACATGCACATCTAATAACTGCCGAACTATAATACTTAGGATGTATATTTTTTTTCATGATAACCTCCTCAGAATCAAGTCTTTTTTTATATTATAAATTGAAAGTTTGGTAAATTCCAATTAACAGAGCCTTAATCGGGGTGGGCGTCGGGGGCCTCTTCAGCAATACGTAGAAGATATTTTCCATATTCTGTATTAAATTTTTTTGCAAGTTTAATCAAATCTTCTTTAGAAATATATCCCATTCTATAGGCGACTTCCTCAATGCAGGCTATATAAAGGCCTTGCCTATCTTGAATGGTTTTAACAAAATTTGATGCATCAAGAAGACCTTCATAAGTTCCCATATCAAGCCAAGCGAACCCCCTACCTAAAACAATAACTTTTAACTCTCTTAGTTCCAAATAAATGCGATTGATATCGGTAATTTCTAATTCTCCCCTGGAAGAAGGTTTAAGTGATTTAGCAAAATCAACCACCTTTTCGTCATAGAAGTATAGACCTGGAATAGCAAGATTGGACTTAGGCTTCATTGGTTTTTCTTCAATTGATATTGGATTGCCGTTAGCGTCTAATTCGATAACTCCGTAGTGCTGGGGCTCTTTTACCGGATATCCAAAAATGATTGCGCCCTTTGTTAATTGACCTGCCTCACGAAGAATTTTACCGAAACCTCTACCATAAAAAATGTTGTCCCCAAGCGCGAGAGCGACATTGCTTTTCCCTATGAAATCCTCACCTACCAAGAAAGCGTCGGCTATTCCTTTTGGCGCTGATTGGGTGGCATAGAAAATTTTTAGACCCAAATGTGAGCCGTCTCCGAAAAGTCGCTTGTAAAAATCGATGTACTCTGGGTTTGAAATTATTAAAATCTCTCTTATTCCGGCAAGCATAAGCGCAGAAAGAGGGTAATAAATCATCGGCTTATCGTAAACAGGCAAAAGCTGTTTACTTACAGCCATGGTTATTGGATAGAGCCGAGTTCCACTTCCACCACTGAGTATAATTCCCTTCATGTGTTAATTATAAAGATAGCGATATAAATTGAAAATTCGAAGCAATTGCATTACTATTTTAAAAATTGATTCGGGAGGTTGTCGTGAAGATCAACTTAGAGGAAATCCAGAAATTGCTGCTAGAGGAAAAGAAAAAAATACTCGAGATTCTAAAAACAGAAAAGACTAATGATGAGAATTCTAGTGACCAATGGACAGAGCCAAAGGACCTGGAGGATTGGGCTAACTTAACTATTTCTGATGATATAAGAACTAAGATTTGTGAAAGGGAGTATCAAACCCTTAAAGAGATCGAAGAAGCATTGGCAAGAATCAATTCAGGGAAATTTGGTATTTGCGAAAAGTGTGGGAATTACATAGAACCCGAGCGCCTTGAGCTTATTCCATGGACAAGATATTGTTCACATTGTTCGAAGGTATTTGATAAAAAGTAAATAGAGAATGGCTGATCCCCTTGATTCAAGAGAAATCCCCACTTTAATAGAAGAGGAGATTAGGTCTTCCTACATAGATTACGCCATGAGCGTAATCGTAGGAAGAGCTTTGCCCGATGTCAGGGACGGACTGAAGCCGGTTCAGAGAAGAATTCTTTTTTCGATGAGGGAGCTCGGTCTTCTTCCCGGAAGACCATTCAGGAAGTCAGCAACAGTTGTTGGAGAAGTGATAGGAAAATACCATCCACATGGTGATCAGTCTGTTTATGATACCTTAGTAAGACTTGCTCAGGACTTCACTCTAAGATATCCGCTTGTTGAAGGTCAAGGAAATTTTGGTTCTATAGATGGGGACCCACCTGCTGCCTATCGTTATACAGAAGCAAGGCTCTCACCAATTGCAATGGAGCTTCTTAATGGACTTGACGAGGAAGCCGTTGATTTTCAGTTAAACTTCGATGGTCGCCTCCAAGAACCTGTGGTGTTACCGTCCAGATTTCCTAACTTAATTTGTAATGGTGCTTATGGAATTGCGGTGGGCATGGCAACTGAAATCCCTCCTCACAATTTAGGTGAAGTTATAGATGCGCTTGTTACCCTAATTGACAATCCAGATATTTCAATTCAAGAGTTGATGAATTATATCAAGGGACCGGATTTCCCTACCGGGGGAATCATTGTGGGGAGCTCGGGAATAAAAGAGGCTTACGAAACAGGATCAGGTACCATTACAGTCAGAGCAAAGGCTCATGTCGAAGAGAAACAGGGAGGTAAAATTCAGATTGTTTTCACTGAATTTCCCTACAGGGTAAGTAAAGCTAATGTGATTGCAAAAATCGTTAGTTTAGTAAAAGATGAAGTTTTGAAGGAGATTTCTGAAGTAAGAGACGAATCAGATAAAGAGGGCTTGAGATTGGTGGTAGAGTTGAAACGAGGGGCTGATCCGGATTTAGTATTAAATAAGCTGTATAAGCACACTCAACTTCAGGAAAGCTATGGGCTTAATTTCCTGGCCCTTGTAGAAAATGTGCCAAGGATATTAAATCTGAAGGAAATTCTCCAAGAGTACTTAAAATTCCAGGAAGAGGTTAATACAAGAGTAATAAGGTTTAGGTTAAGAAAGAGGGAAGAAAGGGCTCATATTCTGGAAGGTTTCAAAATAGCTCTTGACCATATAGATCAAATTATAGAACTCATTAAATCCGCTGAAGACCAGAAAGAAGCAAAAGAAAAACTAATTACGACCTTCGCCCTTTCAGAAACGCAGGCTCAAGCGATCCTTGACATGAAGCTTGGAAATCTTACCCGGCTTGATAAATCTAAAGTAGAAAGGGAGTATGAGGAGTGCATTAAGGATATAACAAGATTCAAAGAGATATTAAATAATAGAGCGCTTTTACTTGAGGAAATAAAAAATCAATTCCTTGAAATTAAGAAAAAATTCGGTGACGAAAGGAGAACTGCTATTTCAAGCGAAGAGCTAGTTCCATTTAATGTGGAAGAATTAATACCCGATGACCAGGTGATTGTAACTGTAACTTTTAAAAATTATATAAAAAGGACTCATATTTCTTCCTTTAAAACGCAGAAAAGAGGTGGTAAGGGAAAAACAGGGATCAAAACATATACTGATGACTATCCTGTTGCAATTATCCTGAGTACGAATCACAGTAATTTACTGCTCTTCACCAACTTCGGAAGATGTTATGTACTAAAGACATACGAAATACAAGAGGGTGGACTTCAGGAAAAAGGTGTTTCACTTAAAAGATACATAAAGCTGAGGGAAGGTGAAAGAGTTATTGCGGCGTTGAATATACGGGATGAAGAGTTTGATAAGGAAAGGTATCTTGTGTTTGCTACATCTAAGGGTATAATTAAGCGAACACCGTTAAGACTTTTTGCTAAAGCAGGAAGGCAAGGAAAGCGAGCAATAAATTTAAAAGAGGAAGATGTGGTGGTTGATGTGGTTATGACTTCTGGAAAAGATGAGATAATCTTGGCCAAGAACACAGGGATTGCCTCAAGGTTTTTAGAGGGAGAAATACCTGTCCATAGTGAATCAGCATCAGGTGTGAAGGGAATGAAGTTGAAAGGCGATGAAAGAGTTGTCTCAATGGTTAAAGTGATTCCTGGCAGGGAAATTTTGACAATTACAGAGAATGGCTATGGTAAGAGGTTCTCATATGAAGAGATCGCTTTAAGACATAGGAATACTGGTGGTGTGAAGATCCTTACCGGACAGCAAAAGACCGGTAATTTGAAAAAATTGGGTGTGGTAAACGAGAAAGACGAAATTATAATACTTACAAAAAATGGCAAAATTATAAGACTAAAATCAGAAGAGGTTAAGGTTCTAAGAAGGGCATCTATGGGTACAAAACTGGTGGATACCGCTGAAATGGATCAAGTTGTTGACTGTGAGATAATACCGCATCAGGAAGGGTTTGAGGAGGAAGAACTATTTTAAATAAGATACTCATTTTGACTCTTTTTTTACAGACGGCAGAGAAGTTTAACCCTGTCTTTTCCTTCCTAATTCCAGGGGTTCACCATCTTAAAACCAAGGAGTGGAGACCCCTGATATATACATCAGTGGAAGCTACTCTTGTAACAATATATGGTGTGAATTACTACAGACAGAGAGTTCTGTTTAATTATGCAAGGACCCTTGCTAGGGATAAGTGTGGCGTGACTCTCCCATCAAGCTATTCTGAGAACTGGCGCCTTGTTGAGGCACATTATTCTTATGATGAATATGTTGAGTATTTGTATAGGGTAGCGAGGCAGTTATACCCAGATGATCCAACAAAACAGGACGAGTATGTAACTAATAGGCTACCAAAATTTTACTGGAAATGGCATGACCTTGAATCATATTACGAATTCCAGAGGGAGCTTAGAATCTATAGAGAGATATCCAGTAAAAAGACGCTCATCCTTGGACTTATCCTTTTAAATCACCTTGCAAGTGGAATAGATAACATCGTAAGTTCTGAGATAAAAAATAGGGCTAAACTTGATGTGGGAACAAAAACGAGTTTTTATTATAAGGGTTTTGATTTATATATCTTTTACAGGTTTTAAGGAGGTAAAAGGATGAAAGTGCCTATAATAGACCTTGTGAGACAACATCAAGTGATGGAAGAGGAATTGGTTCAGGCTTTTAGAAAGGTCTTAAATTCCGGTCAATTTATTCTGGGTGATGAGCTTGAAAAATTTGAAAATGAGGCCGCAAGCTATTTGGGTGTGAAATATGCGATTGGGGTGGGCAATGGCACCGATGCCCTGACACTGGCGCTTCATGCCCTTGATGTTGGTCAGGGAGATGAGGTAATAACCACACCCTTTACCTTTTTTGCAACAGCTGAGACAGTGGCAATGAGAGGCGCAAAGCCTGTATTTGTAGACATTGAGGACGCGACTTTAAATATTGACGTGTTGAAAATAGAGGAGCGTATTACAAATAGAACAAAGGCAATTTTACCGGTACACATCTTTGGCCAAGGGGTGAAAATAGAGAGAATTTTAGAAATTGCGAAGAAATACAATTTGAAAGTCATAGAAGATACTGCACAGGGATTTGGTGCTAAAAGAAACAATAAATATTTAGGAACCTTTGGTGATGCAGGAACTTTTAGCTTTTTCCCCACAAAAAACCTTTCATGCTTAGGTGACGGAGGACTTATTACTACGAACGATGAAAATATTGCCCATAAAATAAAGAAACTTAGGGTTCATGGTTCTCCAAGAAAGTACTATCATGAATTTTTGGGCTATAATTCAAGACTTGATGCACTACAGGCAGCCTTTCTCACAGTCAAAATGAAATATATTGACAAATGGAACGCACGACGTAGAGAGATTGCATCTATCTATAACAGCGAGCTTTCAGCCTATGTGAGAGTTCCGCAAGTAGACGAAGGTAACGAACACATCTATCATCAGTACACAATAAGAACAGAAAAAAGAGATGACCTGATGGAATTCCTTGCATCCAGGGGCATTTCCACTCAGGTCCACTATCCAATTCCGCTTCATCTGCAGCCAGCTCTAAGTTATTTAGGATATAAGGAAGGAGATTTTCCCGTAGCAGAGAAAGCAGCAAAGGAAGTCCTCTCCCTTCCAATCTTTCCCGAAATGACCGACTCAGAAATTGATTATGTGGTAAATACAGTTAAAGAATTTTTCAGGAGGTAGTATGGGACCAAAGGAGTTGCTAAAAACCCTTTCCAATGCTTTTGGACCCGCGGGCTTTGAAGAAGAAGTTAAAGATGTAATTTTATCGCTGGTAAAGGATATGGTTGATGAGGTTTATGAAGATACCAGTGGGAACCTAATTACAGTTAAACGTGGTACTACTCGCAAAAAAGTTATGGTTGATGCCCATATGGACGAGGTTGGTCTAATTATTTCAAGTATTCAAGGACCATTTTTGAAGTTTCAGCTCCTTGGGGGATGGGATCAGAGGCTATTACCTGGTCAAAAGGTACTAATAAAGAACAGGAAAGGTACAAAGATCTCTGGGGTAATAGGAACAATTCCACCACACATTCAGACCCCTGAAGAAATGAAAAAAGCATTCGATGTCTATGATCTTTTTATAGATGTAGGTGCTCAGTCGGAGGAGGAAGTAAAAGACAAGAATATCTCGATTGGAGACCCGGTTGTAATTCATGCCGAAGCTGAGGATCTTGACGAGAATACCATCATTGGTAAAGCCTTCGATGATAGAGCTGGTTGTGGAGTTTTGGTAAAGTTATTAGAGAGATTAAAGCATACAAAGCTTCCTTATGACTTATTTGTTGTTTTTGCAACTGGCGAGGAACTGGGTCTCAGAGGTGCAAGAACCTCTGCCTATAACGTTGATCCAGATTTTTCAATCAGTGTAGAGGGGACAATTGCTGTTGATAATCCTAATATACCGCCTCACAAACAACCAAGTCATTTAGGAAGGGGTCCTGTCATTACGGTGATTGACAGGAGTATAGTTGTAAAACGCGAGGTTGTAGTGTTTTTAGAAGAGATCGCGCAAAAGAATGCAATTCCAATCCAGTATAAAACGCCCATATTTGGTTCCACAAATGCAGGGGTAATTCATCTTGAGAGGGGTGGAGTATTATCTGCAGTCATTGCTGTCCCTGTCAGGTATATACATTCACCTTTATCTATGCTGAAAATCAAGGATTTTGAGTACACCGTCGATCTTATTCACAATGTCTTGCTTGAGTTACCTAAAACTGATTTTCTTGAGAGGAAATTGAGACTATGAGGGTAACTTTTAAATTTTATACATATCTTAAAGCGCTTATGGGAACGGGTGAATTAAGCATAGATATACCAGGAAAGGAAAAAGAAACCCTGCTTGGTATAATTGAGGAAATTCAAAAAAGGACTGGAAAGGATATTAGAAGTAAGCTTTTGAAAGATGACGCATTTCGTGAGGGCATAGTTTTCGTTTTAAATGGGAAGGTTGTAGCCTCAACTAAGCCTTCAGAGGTGTGGCTTTTTGACGGGGATGTAATATCGATTTTGCCCCCAGGTTCTGGAGGATAACTTTTCTAAAGATGAAAGAGATCTTCGCGAGACATTTACCACTTCTCGGAGAAGATGGTTTAAATAAACTTCTTAATTCCAAAGTTCTTGTAGCTGGCGTAGGTGGTCTTGGATGTGTAGTACTGGAAATTCTTGCAAGAACAGGTGTAGGTGGGCTTATAATCGTAGACAAAGGGGTAGTGGACGAGCCGGATTTAAACAGGCAGGTTCTTTACACAATAGAGGACCTCGGAAAAACTAAAGTCGAGGCCGCAAAAGCAAAACTCCTGGAAATCAGGGAGATGGAAATTGAAACAATAAATGGTATTATTGATGAGAATTTTAAAATTCCAGAAGATATAACCCTGATTATCGATTGCCTTGATAACTTTAAGGGCAAATTTATTTTGAGTGACCTTGCTTTTAAACACAGGAAACCCCTTATTCATGCTGGAATAAATGGATTTTATGGCCAAATTACCACTATTATCCCCGGTTACACCCTCTCCTTGAGGGAAATTATGAGAAACGTAACTGAAAACAATGGCACTCCATTGCCCGTGATAGCACAAACACCAATAATTCTTGGTGCACTTCAGGCAAATGAAGCAATAAAATATATAACAGGAGTGGGTAAGATACTTAAAAACAAAATTCTTGTTGTAGATTTGATTTACAACGAGTTTCAGTTAATTGAAATTGCCGGTTCAGGGAAAGCAGTTTAAAATAACATAATGAGTAATCTTGTATTTTCCCTCTTGATTTTAGCAGCCCCTGCAACAAAGGATACAACCTGGTTAGGTTTGTATCTAATGGGGAATAAAATTGGGTACATCTCTGTAATTCAGCAGGAGTTAGGCGATGGGTACAAAATTGACGAAACGAACTTTATGAAAGTTCAGATGCTCGGTACCTCAAAAACTGTAATCCTGCGTAATTCCTATGTGACTGATAAGAATTACAAGATTAAAAAGCTGACATTTGACATGGTTACGCAAGATCAACGAGTAAATGGAAGTGCACATGTTAAAGGTGATACCCTTACTGTCAACTATACCTCCGCATCAGGTGCTCCTATTGAAAGGAAGATGATCGCAAGTTCCAGTGTGTTTACTGAAACAACATTAAGACTTTACCTCGAAAAGAAGCGACCAAGGAGATTTACTTGTTCTCTTTTTGATGTAACAACTGCAACGCTGCAGGAAGCTATATGTGAATTGGTGGAAGAGAAAGCAGGAACTGCAAATTATAGGCTTGATTCTCAAGGAACATCAAGTAAACTAACTTTAAAGAATGGTAAATTTTACCGAGAAGAAGGACCTATGGGTATTGTCATACAAAGAGAATCGAAAGGAGAAGCACTGAAGATTGGGTCGGAAATTGACATTACCGAGCTTTACTCTGTAAAACCAAGTCAGCCCATAAGGGCTACTAAATACCTTAGGCTTAAACTCGTTGGGAATTTAACGGGATTAAATTTGAATCTGGGACCTCAAAAAATTGTATCGTCAACTCAAAATAGCGTTACCGTTGAAATTGCACAAGATCAGGCAAGGTGTGGAGATAACGAAATACCTGATTCTGTGAAGCATTACTTAATATCAGATGCCTATGTTCAATCAGAGGCAAGGGAGGTTCAGCTCCTTGCAAAAGAAATCACGGGTAAAATTAAGGATCCTTGTAAGAAGGTTGCAGCAATAATTAACTGGTTGAACCAGAATATTACAAAAGCGCCATCTGTTACCATACCGACGGCAATTGATGTGCTCCGTGAAAGAAGAGGGGACTGTAACGAGCACGCTGTGCTTTTTACAGCATTGGCGAGAGCAGCAGGTATTCCATCAGATATCGTTGCAGGGCTTATTTATCAAGACGGTGCCTATTATTATCATGCGTGGTCCATGGTTTTCGTTGGTGGTAAGTGGGTTTTTGTAGATCCAATTTTTGGTGAATTCCCGGCATCTCTTAAGCATATAGCCCTTACCCGTGGTTCACTGGAGAATCAGAGTGAAATAATGAGAGTTGCTGGTGAAATAAAAATTATTGTGGAAGCACAGCAATGAGAATCGCAGAAAAAGTTATTCTTCCGATTATACTTTTAATACTTTCCCTGTCTCTTTTAATTTTTGGTCTCTCAAAAGGGCAAGAATCCGAGGTGGAACTTAACGGAAATGTTCTTTGTCTGTCATGTATAGGGATCGAATAATAGAGAGATTCAAAAGGGTCAGGTTTTTAAGGAAAATTGTCCAAATAGTATCGGCCATTGGTATAAACAGTTACATTCCATCTTGGCGTAACTTTTCAATTTTCCAGGGGGCAAGCAAAAAACTTTGTGCTCCTGGTTTAAACTGCTACGCATGTCCATTTGCAAGAATGTCTTGCCCAATCGGTTCGCTTCAACATTTTGCAGTAGTACGGGATTTTCCCTACTATGTTCTGGGTTATATAGCGACTATTGGATTATTATTCGGAAGGGCTTTCTGTGGATGGCTTTGCCCCTTTGGCCTATTGCAAGAGGCTGTAAAAAAAATAACAAAATTTAGGTTAAAGATTTCAAAACATTGGGGCTGGATAAAATATTTGTTGCTTGTAATTTTAATCCCCATTGTATATTTTACTTTTGAACCCTGGTTCTGTAAGTTGTGCCCCGCTGGCACCATTGAGGGGGCTTTCGTGTTGATGTTATCACCCATATGGAGTGAATTGTCTAAGCTTATAAGTTATCGTTTTTTTATAAAAGTAGGAATAGCTCTTCTTTTTATCCTTCTTTTCGTTATTATACGGAGGCCTTTCTGCAGATATATGTGTCCACTGGGAGCACTATGGGGGCTATTTAATAGGCTAAGCGCAGTCAGATTAGAAGTTGATGTCTCAAGTTGCGCAAAATGCAACCTCTGCCAAGAAGTATGCCCTATGGATATTAAGATTTACGAAGATTCAAACCATTTTGATTGTATCCGCTGCCTAAAATGTGTTTATGTTTGTCCAAGGGGAATTATAAGTGTAGAATTTTTAGGCACTAAACTGGTTAATCCGTCAAGCCTCAAAGAGTCGGTTCAAACTGACAAGAATTAATAAATCAGTGTTTGTAAGTCTTCGCCCAAAATTCACGAAGGTATTGTGCTTTTTCATTTAACCAGCTTATATTTTCAATATACCACTTGACTGTTTTTCTAATCCCTTCCTCAAAGGTTGTCTTTGCCACAAACCCCACTTCTTTCATAACTTTATGTGAATCAAGTCCATATCTGAAGTCGTGCCCGGGCCTATCTTTTACAAAAGTTATCAGATTTTCGTGAGGTCTGTTTTCCGGAAATTCTTCATCTAAAATTTTGCAAATTTCGCGAACTACTTCAATGTTTCTTTTTTCAAAACCGCTTCCGAGATTATAAATTTCACCTGCCTTCCCCTTTTCTATGATGGAAAAAATGCCTTCTGCGCAGTCGGAAACGTATAACCACTCCCTTACGTTTTCTCCTTTGCCATAGACGGGGATAGGTTCACCGTTAAGAGCTCTGTAAATTACTACGGGAATCAATTTTTCAGGATACTGCCATGGACCATAATTATTAGATGGTCTTATTGTAATTACTGGTAAACCAAAGGTTCTATAATAAGCTCTTCCTAGCATATCTTGAGCTGCCTTTGATACAGAATAGGGGGAGTTAGGATTGAGTGGACTTTCTTCGGTAAAATAACCTTCATTCCCTAATTCGCCATACACTTCATCGGTGGAAATGTTGATAAAAAGGTCTGTGTGATAATTCCGAGCCATGTTCAGGAGATTGAGGGTTCCTTTTACGTTGCTTTCAATAAAGGAAAAGGGATCAAGAATGCTTCGATCAACATGGCTTTCTGCAGCAAAGTGAACCACTATCTGAGGTTTTTCTTTTTTAAAAATATCTTCGATTTTTACTTGATCAGCAGTATCTGCGGGGTAAAAGGTAATAAAATCTTTTACACATTCTATTCTTTTGAGGTCGCCTGCATAAGTAAGTTTATCAACCACAATAGTTGAGAACCCCTTTTCAACACACTTCCGCACAAATTCACTTCCTATAAAACCAGCGCCACCGGTAACAAGTATCTTTTCCATTTTTAAATTATAACCCGACCATCCCGGATAATTTGCTGCATACTTCGGCGAGAGGGGCATTTATCTTTAGTTTACAATATGGATCTAAATGGGTTTCCCCGAGATTAATAATTACAAGGGGGATATGTTTTTCAATTGCCACGAGAGGTAGTGAGGCAGCAGGGTAAACCACAAGGCTTGAACCCATAACAATATGAAGATCCGCCTCTTGTGACATCTTAAAGGCATACATTAAATTCTCTTCTTTCAAAGGTTCGCCGAAAAAGACCACATCGGGACGTATAAATCCTCGACATTCACAAAAAGGAACCTTTTGGTGATTTAAAACATCCAATATTTCATAAACATCTTTTTGCGTACCACATTTTTCACAGTAAAATCTCAAGGCATTTCCATGTAATTCAACGACTTTCTTAGAACCAGCTTTGTGATGAAGCCCATCTATATTTTGAGTTGCGATGCAATGAATTTTACTAACTTTTTCTAGTCTGGCAAGGAAATCGTGAGCAGGGTTAGGTTGTGCATTTATAATCATCTCTAAGAGTTCTCTGTAAACCTTATAAAATTCTGCCGGATTTTCCCGCAAAAAATCTACTTCAAACATGTGTGCAGGGTATTTCGTGTACAAACTCTCGGGACCACGGAAATCTGGGATTCCGCTTTCGGTGCTAATCCCTGCTCCTGTAAGGACAAAAATCCTGTCCGAATTTTTAATTAATGCGGCAAGTTCACGCAAAACCTCCATGGCAATAATTTAAATATCGGGTTTTGAACTTACAAAATGTTAAGTGTAAAATCAGAACATGGGATTAATTTTACCGTATAAAGGCAAATATCCAAGATTTGGTCAATATGTTTATGTAGCACCAACGGCACAGGTTATAGGAGATGTGGTTGTCGGTGATTACTCTTCCATATGGTTCGGGGCAGTTTTAAGGGGAGATGTAGAAGAGATTCTTATTGGGCAATATACTAATATTCAGGATAATGTAGTCTTACACGGGACAAAAGGGAAATATAACGTGGTTGTCGGTGATTATGTAACTATTGGACATAATGCTTGTGTTCACGGCGCCAGAGTATCTTCTCATGTGCTTATTGGTATTGGCGCTGTGCTTCTTGATGGTGTTGAAGTTGGTGAATATTCAATAATAGGCGCAGGGGCGGTAGTAGCCCCAGGTACAAAAATAGAGCCTGGAAGCCTTGTATTAGGGGTTCCTGGAAAAGTTGTGAGGAGGCTCACCGAGGAAGAAAAAGCTTCTATTGATAGGAATGCCCGAAATTATCTGGAATATGCTGGAGAATACATGAGTGAGATTGACAAATCATGAACCTTTTCTTGCTGTTTTTACTACTTTTTAGAGTCCCAGACCTTTTTAAACTTTATTACGAATCAAAATATGACGAACTTCTAAAAGCCTTCTATCAGGATCAAAAGTTAGAAGCTGATCCCAGGTATAGGGCTCTCGTTGCCTCTGTTTATGTCAAATTGGGAGACATTGATAGTGCTGAACGATACTATGGCTCAATACCTTTAGAGAGGAAAGATCTGAGAAACTTTGATGGTTTGAGTTTCAAAATTGGAGAACTTTATTTAAGTAAGGGTGAAGAATTGAAATCCGCCAGGGCTTTCTATGAAAGTTACATTAGCAATTATAGAAGAGGAGAGTCTTTGGGGAACATCGCAAAAATCACGGGTATTTCCACAGAAATGCTGACGGATTCTGTTCTTAAGGGACTTTTTTCGAGAAAAAGGATCTTCCTAATTGTCCCAACGACGGGAGACTTTGCTGAGGCTGGAGAAGAATTTGCACGGGGCTTCAGAATTGGATATTCTGGGAGCTATGAAATAATAGACGAAGAAAAATCCGGATTTCCATCTTTAATCCCAAAAGAAGCAATTGTTGTAGGACCTCTTAAGGGATCTTCCTCTAAGTTTATTGATGAATCATACAATTTACCCTGGATCTGGATATCACCTTATTCAAGCTATGTTCCCACTCGTGCGAGGTTTTTCTTTTCACCTTATAAATCTTTGCTTGACGAATCCAGATTCATTGTTTCCTACATTGTGGATTCGCTAAGGGAACAAAACATAATTCTTGTTAGAGACACCAGCTGGCTCGATGGTCTCTTTTCTGAATATTTGAAAATATCCTTTGCCGAAAGGGGAAGGAGACTTAAGGGGGAGCTCGTTCTCGATAATCCACTAAAGGTCAGTATAGACACTTTACCTATTGATACTGAAAGGGTTAAGATTGTTGTAATTTCAGGATTAACGGATAACTCTTACTTGGCTTACTCTCAGTTAAAGACGCGATACCCAGGACTATTTTTTATAGGTACTTCAGGCTGGATCGTCCGGATACTTGATTTGCCAGGTTATATGTTAAGCATAACCGCCGTTGGTGCTGAAACAGGTATGCCCGAGCTTATTAGGTTTAGGGATGAATATAAAAATTTTGATACCGAATTCACAAAAAAATACGGTTATACCCCTTCTGAGCTTGCAAGACTTGCTTATGAGGCAGGGAAAATTTTAAGCCTGGCTGAAGGTGAAACTTTGGGTGAAGTCTTAATAAATTTGAAGAAGATAAGGTATTTATTATCGGGTGCGGGCATTTTGTGGAATATTTCGGGTAATCTCAGGGTTACCAGAATAAAAGAGGGTAACATAATACTGGAGGAGGGTAAATATGGAGAAGAAGAGTCAGAAGAAAG
Source organism: Caldifarciminota bacterium (assembly GCA_039803305.1). Taxonomy (GTDB): domain Bacteria; phylum Hydrothermota; class Hydrothermia; order UBA1063; family UBA1063; genus UBA1063. The sequence continues at coordinate 2,863 of JBDRYG010000026.1, read as the reverse complement.
TCGAGAAAACTGAGAAGAAACTGACATTCCAGTATTCACGCAAAAACTGGATACTGATTTTTTCAGGTCTAGGAATTGGTGTTGTATCTTTGATTCTAATGGCCCTTGGTGATATAACTTTGTCTGTTATTTTATTTGTGTTGGGATTTTTGGTGCTCGTCCCTGTGGGTCTTATTCTAAGGCCGTAAGTTATAAGGCATTGCCTTAGGGGGAGGTACAAAAGAATGCGAAAGATTGTGATACTATTTTTTCCTGTTATTCTCCTCGCGGGAGAATACAGGGGAAAAGTCAGTTTGGATATTGAGAAGCTAAAAATAAGAGAAATTGGAGAGTATGTGATTGTTGAATATCCGGGCGCATACCATTCGGGTGTACCAGGAACTCCATCCATTCCTCTAATTTCTCTGCAGATATCATTACCATCGGGTTCAGAAGCCGAACAAGTTGAAATTCTAAATCTTAAGAAGACCACTCTCAGACTGACAAAGAAAATATATCCTAACCAGAAACCTGTGCCGATTTCGAAAGCAGGAGAATTCGATTTCATCTTGCCTGATGAAAAAATTTATAAAAGTGAAGTCTACCCATTGGAAATTATGAATCTTGTTGGGACAGGGAACATGTCGGGTTTTTCAATAGCGGGTTTAATTTTTTCACCGGTGATTTACTATCCCACTAAGGATGAAATCGAGTTCGTTACGGATATTGAGTATAGAATTACTTATAAAGAGGGTACGCCTAAGTTTATTTTTGGCAATCAATTGGAAGTCTTTTCACCTCTGGTTCAGAGTGTTGTTGTCAACCCAGAAATGGTCAGATTACACACGCCTGTGGTGAAAGCGACGAAGAATGATTTTGTAGATTTAGTGATAATCACAAGCAGTAGTTTTGCACCCCACTTTGACACCTTAAAGAAATACAAGGAGGCACGAGGAGTTAGAACAGAAATAGTACCCCTGGATTACATCTATAACAATTACACGGGTAGGGATAACCCCGAAAAGATCAGGAATTTCATTAAAGATTACTATCAAAATAGAGGTTTGGTTTATGTTATTCTCGGAGGGCAGGCAGATCACGAAAATAATCAGGCTATAGTGCCAAGACGAGATGTGTTCTATGTTCGTTCAAATGCCGGCTACTACCCTGATGAGGATACAATACCCTGTGATTTATATTATTCGGATTTAGACGGCACATGGAACGCAGACAATGATAATGTGTGGGGAGAAATTAATGACAATGTAGATATGTATCCTGATGTTTTGGTGGGTAGATTCCCGGTGAGAAATCTGGAACAGCTTCAAAATATGATAAGGAAAGTTATACAATACGAAACTAATCCCCCGGCAGGATATCTTACAAGAATAGTTCTACCCGCCCAGCTCCTTTGGAGCCAGTACCCGTATTACGGTGACTCTATCAATAATAGAATTGCAAATCTCACTCCTACACCTCCTTGGGAGGACATAAAGTTATACCAGTCCCAGGGGAATTTAAATACATCGAATTTTATAAGCGCCATTACCAATGGGGTTGGTTTTGCTCACTATGCAAGCCACGGCAGCGAAACCTCAGCAAGCTTTTTCGGAATTAGCAATATTAACAGCATGGCCAATGGTAATAAAATGGGAATTCATAATGCAATATGCTGTTTCACGGGTGCTATAGATCAGGTACCTGGTGGTGATTGTCTTGCCGAGTCTCTGGTAAATCATCGCACAGGCGGAGCTGTAGCAACCATTATGAATACAAGGTATGGGTGGGGATACCCACCACAACTTGGACCAAGCGAGAGGATAGATTCGACCTTCTATTATTTCATTTTCCAAGACAGCGTCTGGACTCTGGGACAGGCTCACGCAATCTCCCTTACTCGCTGGGTGCCAACAGCTGTAGCAGAGGGTACCAATGGGGTTTATCGCTGGTGTATATATGAACTCTGGATTTTTGGTGACCCATCACTTCAGGTATGGACCATGGAGCCTACTCCTATTTCAGCAAGTTATTCTCCGGTGATAAGCGCAGGTATGCCCACTTTTACGGTCAATACTGATACGCCTAATGCTCTGGTTTCTCTCTCGAAAAATGGTTATCTAATAGGTAGGGGTGTTACTGATAATAGTGGTCAGGCTGTGATAGATATTCAAGGCACCCTTGTTCCAAGTGATACAGTAATGGTTAATATAAGAGCTAAGAATCGCCTACCACATTATGGCAATGTAACTGTGGCGACTGACAATGCGTTTGTATTTTATGTGAGTTCCAATGCCCAGGAGACATATGGAAACCTTAATGGCAGAATTAATCCAGATGAGAATTTTAGATTGTTTGTGCTGCTTAAAAATTATGGTAATGCTGAAGCCACAGATGTAGTGGCGACCATCTCGTCTAATAATAGCAATGTTACAATAACCGATAACACTGCCTATTATGGTGATATTGCTCCCGGTGATTCTACTTATGGGTCTGACTACTTTGAGTTCACAGTAAGTGCTTCAGCTGTGGATCAGGAAAATATACCGTTTACAATTACCATTACCTCAAATGAAGGCACATGGTCAGCTAATTTTAGCTATACTGTATACGCACCAATTCTTTCCTATCAGCGGGTTGAAGTCATTGATAACGAGGGTAACGGTAATGGCGTTGTAGATCCAGGTGAAACGGTTACCCTGAGGGTTTATGCCAGGAATACAGGGCACGAGGATGCCCAGGAGGTCCTCGCCAAGATAACCTGCACCGACCCGAGGGTTACCATAAATACTAACAATATTTCCATGGGAGATATCCCCCAGGGTGGAAGTGGTTATGCGGATTTCAGTGTGACTTTTGGAAATAACCTTGATATAGGTGAGATCGT
>JBDRYG010000025.1:0-21621 GCA_039803305.1 Caldifarciminota bacterium | reverse complement strand
TTTTACAGGAAAGAGCACATAAAAAATCAATAGAACTTGGTGAATTAAAAGGTCCTTTCCCAAATATTGATAAAAGCATTTTTAAAGGAACAAAAAGAAGAAATGCAGTTGTTACAACAATTGCACCAACAGGAACAATATCAATGATTGCTGATACATCAGCAGGTATAGAGCCTAACTTTTCCCTTGTCTATGTAAAAAATGTTATGGAAGGAGAAAGACTTTTATATATTAACAAATATTTTGAGCAAGCAGCAATCCAGTATGGATTTTATTCACAGGAATTGATGGAAGAAATTTCAAAAGTTCCATCAATTAAATCCTTTGAAGAAATTCCTGATTTTGTAAGGGAGATATTTGATACAACCTTTGATATTGAACCTATGCAGCATCTAAAAATTCAGGCTGCATTCCAAAAATATGTAGACAATGCGGTCTCTAAGACCATTAATCTACCTAACAGTGCTACCGTGGAAGATGTTGCAAAGGTCTACCGCGAAGCATATTATATGGGTCTTAAAGGCTTAACGGTTTACAGGGACGGTTCAAGGGAAGAACAGGTTATTAAAGTGGCAAAGGAGACGACAGAAACAAGGCGTCCTCCTTACACTACACCAAGACCTAGGCCAGAGGTTACGAGGGGCAGAACCATAAAAATGGTCACCGACCTTGGTAACTGCTACATTACTATAAATGAAGATGAGTACGGGATTTTCGAGGTATTTATTTATCTTGGTAAGTCGGGATCACAAACTATGGCATTTACCGAAGCGATTGGTAGGCTTATCTCTCTGGCTGTACGTTCAGGGGTTCCCGTAAGTGAGATTGTCAAGCAGCTTAAAGGCATAAAGAGTTCCACCCCCGTAAGGCAGGAAACAGGCGAGATAATTTATTCAGTCCCGGACGCTATTGCTAAGGCCATCGAGAAATATCTTGAAAAAGGAGTTCAACTTGAACTGATACCAACTTCCCCGGCCCTTAAGCCCATCATCGATTTACACAGGAAGGTAAGGAAATCGGAAAGTTCAGAAAAGCAGTTTGATATATGCCCTGAATGTGGTGGAAGGCTAATATACCAGGAAGGTTGTTATCTTTGTGTAGATTGTGGTTATTCTAAGTGTGAATGAGGAGGTGCTATGCCGGTTAAGTCTGACAAATGGATAAAAGAGATGGCGTTAAAGCATAGGATAATTGAGCCTTTTGAGGAAAAGCTCATTACCCAGAATGTAATTTCTTATGGCCTCTCCTCCTACGGTTATGATATCAGGGTAGCGGATGAGTTTCGTGTATTTACAGAAGTTTTTCAGACTATAGTTGACCCCAAGAATTTTAGTCCAAAGTCTTTCGTAGAAATAAGGGGGGATCACTGTATAATCCCACCAAACTCGTTTTGCCTGGCACGGAGCGTAGAATATTTCCGGATTCCGCGTAATGTGATAGGTATTTGCCTTGGTAAAAGTACCTATGCACGTTGTGGGATTGTAGTTAACATAACTCCTCTTGAGCCAGAATGGGAGGGTCATCTTACCATTGAGATTTCTAATACAACGCCTTTACCTGCGAAAATCTACGCTGGCGAGGGAATTGCACAGGTGATATTCATTGAATCGGACGAGATTTGTAGTGTATCATATAAGGATAGAAAAGGAAAGTATCAGGGGCAAGTAGGTGTTACGCCCCCTAAGATTTAAGGGGTTTTGAATATAAAGAGGTGAAAATATGCCAGAACTTAACAAAGATTCAGAAAAAGATAGAATACTTGATGCAACATTAAAGCAGATTGAAAAGCAATATGGACCCGGCTCTATAATGAAGCTGGGCGAAGCAACGCAGGTAAGAGTTGATGTTATCCCCTCTGGCTCTTTTGGGCTTGATGTCATAACGGGTGTTGGGGGTTATCCACGAGGCAGAGTTATTGAAATTTACGGTCCAGAGGCATCGGGAAAGACAACACTTGCCCTTCATGCCATAGCAGAAACCCATAAGATGGGTGGAAAGGCAGCGTTCATTGATGCGGAACATGCGCTGGACCCTGTTTATGCTCGGTCTCTCGGGGTGAATGTAGATGATCTTATAATTTCTCAGCCTGATTATGGTGAACAGGCTCTCGAAATAGTTGAAATGCTTGTTAGAAGTAATGCTATAGACCTTGTTGTAGTTGATTCAGTCGCCGCCCTTGTGCCTAAAGCCGAGATTGAAGGTGAGATGGGCGATCTTCAGGTAGGACTACAGGCAAGACTCATGTCAAAAGCTATGAGAAAACTTATCGCTGTTCTTAACAGGTCAAAGACCTGTGCCATTTTTATTAATCAAATAAGACAGCAAATACAGACTGGTTTTGGATTTGGTAATCCGGAAACCACTCCCGGAGGACTGGCTCTTAAGTTCCATGCTTCTATGAGAATAGAGATAAGAAAGATAGCATCTATAAAACAGGGCGAAGATGTGATAGGAAACAGGGTCAAGGTAAGAATCGTGAAGAATAAACTTTCTCCACCTTTTAAGAGTGCCGAGTTTGATATAATTTACGGTGAAGGTATTTCATATGAGGGTGAGCTAATCGACTGGGGGCTCGAGCACGGGATTATCAAAAGAAGCGGGACCTGGTTTAGTTATAAGGACATCCAGATTGGTCAAGGAAGGGAGAAGGCTCGGATTTTCCTTAAAGAGAATCCAGAAGTCAAGAAAGAGATAGAGAGGGAATTAAAAAGAAGTCTTGGTCTAATTACTTCGTGAAAGTGAAGGAATATAAATATGCGCTATCGGTAACAAGTCAGTTTTATTTTTGTGGAATTCCTTTCAGGCTTGATATAAAACCCAAGTGTGAATTGGATTGTCTTTACTGCTTCGCTATGGCAAGGGGAGGCAGACGAACTGAAAACGCGCAGTTGTTAAATGTTAGAAGTTTGGTTAAGTTATTTGAAAAAGCTTTCCAAAATGACGAAAGTAAAAATATAAATACAAGTTTTCTTAAGAACAGGATACCGCTACATCTCGGTGGAGTCAGCGATCCTTTATCCGATGCAACCTCAATAGAAACTTCTCTTGAAGTATTGCATGTTTTATCCAGATATCAGTATCCTGTGGTTTTCAGCACCAAGTTACCAAACGTGCTTGTACGGGATGATTTTTTAAAGGCCCTTGAGAAAATAAAAGATTATTTGATAATACAAGTTTCTTTTACTGGTTGCGACTACAGAATTTATGAGAAAATTGAACCGAATATACCTAGTTATAAGTCAAGGTTGAATTCAGTTGGGTTTTTAATTAACGAAGGATACACAGTCTTTATTAGACTACAACCAATATTACCAAACTATACCGATTTCGTTGTTGGCGAAATTCTGCCGACCATTGGGGAGTTACGTGTCAAGCATATTTCTATGGAATTCCTTAAATTGCCAGTGGAGAAGAGCTCTTCAGCTTTCAGTTATTTTTTGCACGCAACAGGATTTGATTATTATGAACATTATAAGAAAAGGGGCGCGATTTTGGTTGGCAGGGAGTGGATATTGCCGAACCGATACAAATGGGATCTATTACAACCTTTGATATGGGAAGCACATAGGTGGAATATTAGCGTGGGCTGTGCTGAGTACGGTTTATATCATTTTAGTGATTCAAATTGTTGTTGTGGGCTTGATTTGGTACCTACTTTCTCATCATGGTTTAAAACTAATTTTTCATATGTCATCAAAAATTGTCGAACTCTTAATCAGATTACATTTGATTACATTGAGAGTTCTTTAATTCCGGAGGGGAATGTAGATATCATTTTAAACTCCAATTGCAGAAATAAGAGTTGTAAGAATTTAAGAGATTACCTGCGTATAAAGTGGAATTCACCGGGTACGGTTAATGCGCCAGACTCTTACTTAGGTGTAGTTTGCACATACGAAAGAGATTCTATGTGCAATTATATTTATGTTTTCTCCGATCAAAGGGGGTAAAAATGGGTAAAATTAAAGAAAATTATGAGGATGAAAACCAAAGAGACATTAACTCTATTACTGAGGAGGTCGAAGCTCAACTTAAAAGGATGAAATCGTTAGGAATAGAAGATAAAAATAGATTATTTGAGTATGTGATATGGATGATAGAATTCCAAACGAGTCTAACACAGGATGTAGAAAGAAGACGAGAGAATCTCTATCATTTTACTTACTTACTATTAGGTGGTGGTGTTGCGATTTATAGCTGGTTGTTCAATAAGGTTCCGTCATCCTTTATATGTTACTTTTTGGCTATACCTTATTTAGTTCCACTCATTTTTGTGCTGATTCTATTTGAGGTGCAGTCGGGTTATTTCTACGTGACTAAGGAAATAGACCGTGACAGAAATTATAATGTATACGGGAATCAGCCGAATTGGTTTTATTATGGGAATAAGGAAATACTGAAAATTAAGACATCTTTAGTATATTCTTTACCATTCTTTAGGAATAAAGTTACAGGGAATTTAGATGCTTTTTTATCTGGGTTGCGAAAATCTGTAGAGGAGTTTAGAAAGGACGCAGAAAGTGTGGATGTAAGATTAGAGAAAGCAATTAAACAATTTTACGTTTTACAAGTTCACAACTACTATAAAAACAGATTCTACCTCCAACTTAATGCCGTGCGCAGAACCTGGTGTTTACTTGTCATTGTTTCAGTGTTGGTCTACATCTTATTTGGCGATAGTATTGGTAAAATCTTTGAAAGTACTCGTTCAGCATATTCTCAGGGATTATTATTAATAGAGTTTGCTGTTGTCTTGCTTTTGTCCTTTCTATCGTTGAGAGGTAAATAGAAATAGTACGGTATTAGTCACACCTCACTTGCTCAACAAAGTCGCGTGTGAATATCCAGGTAAATAGAAATAGTACGGTATTAGTCACACAAAGAAAAGGCTTCGATTATCACTCTCGGGAGGTAAAGTAAATAGAAATAGTACGGTATTAGTCACACCGCGGACTAAAATTTTGAGGTTTCCCAACCAATTAAATGTTTTTTAAGTGTATCGATAGCTTATTATTAAAGTAATTCCCGCTCTTACTAATCTTGGTATCCTAAGATCTATGGTGATTTAATTTAAAAGGATCTTATGGGAGGCTCTTTTAGGACTTTTTCAAAACAATCAAATGAAGGAACGGGTATCTGTTTAACATGGGGACCAGGGGTTTTTCCCTTCTTATAAGTCCGTGAATAACTGTATAATGCAGAGTGACTTGCGATATTTTTAATTGGAAATGTTCGTATTTTATGGGATATGATGCTATGTGTGTTGTATTTATATTTCCATCCGTTGGGTGTTAATTGGACAATTACATTTGGGTAATTAGTTTTGGATTTGATTGAATAAAACTTTGGATTTAAAATTGAAGAGAGGTTAAAATATGGCAAATAAAATAAAATCTATTATATTGATGCTCTTCTTAACAACTCCTGTTCTTTCTAACAATTTACTGAGGAACCCTGGATTTGAATACTGGATTCCAGGAAACCAAGGCCAAGATTCAATACCTGAATATTGGAATTTTTCCTTTTTATCTGGAATAAGTGGAACCCTTACGAGAACAGATGGCTATGATGGTTATGGCATTCGGATAGATTTGTCAGGTAACCGTTCGGGCTACGATTCGGAGTTTTACCAGGTGATTTCAGGTGGTGTTGTTGATTCTGTTTATGCGCTCTCTATAAAGGCTAAAAAAAATTCAGGAAATCCTGGAATTCAGTTTTACTCTGTTTGGTTGGATGAGTGTGAACAGGAGGTAGGTTTTCCAGTTGCATCTGAAATTTTTGTACTTGGGGACGATTGGGAGCAATTTGAGATACAGGCAGAAAAGCCACAACTACCTGATGATTATCCTTATGAAATAGTTGGATTTAGATTTGGTATAAGGATCCACAAGTCTATGAGCGGAGTAGAGTCAGTAGTTTTAGACAATGCCTTTTTCGGTCCAATCATACTAAACTTATTGGAGTCAAAAACCCGTTCAAAAAAGCGTAGCTATATTAGTGCGAAGGGTAATGTACTACAGTTAGAGTACGGTTCTGGTCTCTCTGGAATGGTCAAAGTAGAGGTGTATTCAATCCATGGAATTAAGGTAAGAGAGGAGACTTTGTCACTTATAGGCGGAAGTGAGAAGATTTCGTTTGATATTAGAGAACTCCCGCCCGGTGTTTATGTAGTAGTAATGGTGCGGGATAATTTTTCTGAGTTTTTTAAATTATTGAAGCTGTGATTCTTTAGAAGTTTTGACTTGACATATTTAATAGCTTATAATTTTAGCATCACTCCCCGGTAGCTCAACCGGCAGAGCACCTGGCTGTTAACCAGGGGGTTGGGGGTTCGAGACCCTCCCGGGGAGTGATTTTTATTTGATAGTTATTTTGTGCAGGGAACATCATTCCCCAAATTTTATTCTCTAGTAAAGTCAGCCATTTAAATTTAATTTTGTTTTGTAAGGTGTGAAATTTTTAGTTTGAAGTGTGAAATAATTTTCGATGTTATTTTCAAGTTATGGCTAGTCTTTCTCAGATATCTTATTTTTATGATCCATTTTCTTCGTTCCATTTTATGCCCTGTGTTGTTTAAAGAGTTGTTTGTATGTGATACCTTTAATTTTTCTGATTTTTGGCACAGTTTTTGCAGATTTTCAATTACAGTTCTAAAAGGAGGTATGCCATTGTCATAATTGCTGTACAAGTAAAAGTATCAAGAATGTTGGAAATTGTTCCCACTGATAAAACCAGTGGGGGGCATGTGGTGGTAGATACGTGTGTGGTGGATTATAACGTTGTGGTGTAGATTAAAAGGTGGGGTATTTTTCCCCACCTTTTGTTTGGAGGTTGTAGATGGATGGCCTGAATTATTCTCGTTGGAATCTGTCATATGAATTAAATAGTAACAACATAATTCTTTTCAATACTTTGAGTACATCTTGCATGATTTTAAAAAAGGGTGTGTTTAGTTCACTCCGAGCTGGAGAATTAGGAAGACTCGATTCGGAGCTGTTCAGGGAATTAGCAAGAAATGGATTTCTTTTTGAAGGTGGAGATGAAGCTGAAAAAAGCGCATATTGGAGTTTCCTACAGAAAATTAAGTATTATTCCATCCTTGAATCGCTGCATGTTTGCATAGTTCCAAGCTACAAGTGTAATTTACGCTGCATTTATTTTTTTGAACCTATAGAGGCGCTAAGTGAGATCAACTCTATACTAAACTTTGAGATGTTAGAACCTTTTTTTGGAAAGACTTGAAAATACTTTTAAATATTCAAACCTAAGAGTTGTTTTATATGGAGGAGAACCACTGTATAATCGTAATTTTATTTGATTTAATTGGCAAACTGCAAGAATGGTGCGATAAAGAAAAGAAAAAAATTGCTTTCGGAATTATGAGTAACGGAACTCTCGCGAACCCAGATGTAATTTCTAAACTTGTTTCGTATGGTCTTGAAGAAATTCAAATTACACTTGACGTAGTACAAGAAATTAATGATATGCGTAGAAAGTACCAAAATGGTAGAGTAAGCTTTTGTACCGTTTATAAAAATTTACTAAAATGCCTAGAGCTTCCCATTTCAGTAATCCTGCGAGTTAATCTGGATGAGTCAAATGTTGGCCTTTTTGCTGATTTTTTAAGTTTACTTAAGCTAAATGGTATTATATATAGCGGAACTTTAAGTTTAGCTGCTGTTGATCCAGTACCTTTTAGAGGAGCATGTAAATGAGATTTTTCAGGGTTTCTTAGATGGGAAAAAACTTTAAAAAAGGCGTGGAATGTACTGATTTCAGGCGTTGATGACCCTGATATTTTAATAAGGTTTTTCCTCACGAATTTTAGCGTCTGCAATGCTAAAGTTTATAGTTCATCTATTACAGCACTGATGGAAAGTTGTATTCTTGCTACTCTCTTGTGGGTTACGATACCGGAGTCGTTGGACACATCGAATCAGGACTTAATACTAATCACACGAGGTTTATGCTTGAGATAGATAAGAATATTTTAAAATGTTTGGAAGATGGTTGTCCCTTTTTGCCACTTTGCAACGGAGGCTGTTTTTATAAAGGCTATGCGTTTTCAGGAGAATTCTGGAAATCGTATTGTTTTAGATTCTACTTTGGGAATGTATGGTTAAATACTTTTGGCGAGATTGTTTCAAAAATAGTTAACTCCACGCAGTTCAGACCATTAAGATTAAAATAAAAATTGATCCTGGAGGAATGTTCTCATGTTAGATGTAAAAGATTTAACAAAAATTTACAAATCAGTTAGTGGGCAAATTGTGGCAAACGATAATATCACGTTTTCCTTAGATTCTGGGTGTATTGCTGGCATACTCGGGCCTAATGGGGCAGGAAAGACCACACTAATAAAGCAAATTGCGACTTTGTTAATTCCCGATAAAGGCGATGTTGTATACAAAGGTGTTTCCCTTGTAAAAAATCCTTCGTTCATCCGGGGAAGGATAGGTTTTTTGAAGGAGGACACTGCAAATGTATATCATTACCTAACTGGTGAGGCGAATTTATATTATTTCGGGCTTTTAAATAATGTTCCTTTGGAAATTCTTAAGAAGAGAGTAGAAGAGCTACTCAGAAAAATGAATTTATGGGAGTTTAGAAAGGACTACGTATTTAATTACTCCGTAGGGATGAAGAGAAAACTTGCTATTTGTACCTGTTTAGTGAATGACCCTGAGATTGTGATTTTAGACGAACCCTGGGCAGGACTTGATGTTATTGCCTCAGAGGAGGTTAGGGAGGCTATTTGCGAACTTGCTTCTAATGAGAGAAAAATTATTATAATTACAAGTCACAGGATGGAGTATATCGAGAGAACGGTAAAAGAAGTATTCTGGATTCACAAGGGTAAAATTGTATTAAGTGGAACTACTCACGATCTAAAGAAATTCGCTGCTCAGGGGAAAGTTCTGCTTTTTACAGTGAGGGCGGGAAATACTGGTCTCGGACGGTTACCTCACAGGGGATTAATTTTTGAGAAACTTTCAGACAGCATATATAAAGTCGAGGTGAATATAAATCACAAAGAACTTGTGTATTATGTGATGAATAATTACGAAGTCATTAACATTGAAGAAAAAGAGCAAGATTTTGAAAAAATTTTTAAAATCCTTTACAGGAACAACGGGGAGTAGGGTATGCTGTTTGCACTATTTGCAGAATTCTATAAATTTTTTAACGATGTAAAGAGGTACTGGTTTGAGTATCTTATAGGGTATATAAATCACGCACTGTTCCTTATCGGAATTTACTGGGGTATTTCTTCCTTGTCTCCACAGAGAAATATAGGAGCTGTTTTTGTGGCTTTGTTGCTGTGGGGATTTTCTGGTAGTGCCATTACTTCTTTATCCAATCTTATCGGGGAGGAGAGGTATCTTGGGACTATAGAACGAATTGATCTGACTAGAGTATCCCTTTTAAATGTTTTTGTTTTCAGAATGTTCGTAGAGTTTTTGTTTCAGCTTTTAAAGATGGCAATAATAGGCGGGATTCTTTTTATGACCTTTAAACCTTCGTTTACATTTTTAAAAACCCTGAGGGGAGGGATACCTTTAATAGTAATTATTTCGCTCATTTCAATTTTTATGTTGTATGGTTTCGGTTTTTTTATTGCGTCCGTCGGATTGATGTTCAAACGGGTATACTCTCTAGCATCGATATTGGAATACGTTATTTTATTCTTGTCGGGCGTTATAATTCCGTTTGAGAATCTACCGAGTGTGTTGAAGAATATATCTGTTTTTCTACCGCTAACTTTATCAGCCTTAGCTCTCAATAAGGTTGCTAACCTTGAATTCCCGGTGAGAGAAATTAGTTTCTTGGTCATATACACTGGAATCATAGTAGGTATTGGGATTTTGGTGTTTAAAGTCGCTATGAAGTGGGTGAAGAAAACCGGTGAATTCTCCGCTTATTAAAGAATTAGTGTGCATTTAATCTGAAGGCTTTATTGAGAAATTTTACCACCGGAATGTTGCTATTTGTGTTTTGAGTTAAAAACGCGTTCGTAGAAAATTATTCTACGCATTGATGCAATGCGAGTTTAAAATTACGATTTTCCAAATGGGAGGCGCAAATGTATTATATAAAACTTTTCGTGTCGTTGCTACTGATTTTTGCCTTTAGCTGCAGAAAACCCGTGGACGGTGAACTTGAGAGAAGCCTTAGAAAATATCGCTGATGTATTATATCCTGCTGATAGTAACAATGCAAATGTACAGCTTGCCAAGATTCCCGACCCCTACGGTATCCCCATTTTGGTTGGAATCGATAAGAGTGGTAGACAAAATCCTTTTTGGGTAGCAGACCCTACAGATCCAACGCCTTTTCCCAAATGGCCTTGGCAATTTCTCATAATTTCTTAAAACCTGAGAAGATTATTAGTATTTACTCTTGCGATTCTGTTTACAAATGGGTATTAGTCTCAACTAGCTACACCTTATTGGCGCTAAGGTGAGTTTTCTCTCCAGACTCCTTCAAATTTAGAGTTATTGTTGATTCCATAAAAAACTTTGGTAGTTACGGTATCCACTTTAGAGTCGCGCAGATAGAGTTTTATAAGTCTGAAACAAAGATCTTCCAAGCCCGGTACTCCTCCAAGATATACTCTACGTTGGATTTAATTCTCATGTTTATGAGTTAAGTGCTACATGTTTCATTATGGGGGTTGGGAATTTTAGGGTCACGGTGTGGTCCGAGGGAGAAGTGGAACATGTAATCGGTGTTGCTCATACTTCAACGGACTCAATCACGGTTTACTATGTTTGCTTTGACCCATTACACGACTCATTCAGGTCCCAGCGAACGGGCAATGTTAACTTTAATTTAAGTGGGAGAGAATTTAAAATTGAGTTTGTTGTAGATACAATATTTTTTAGCAATGATGCACGGAGGAGTTAAAGGAATATACGGGGTACCTTAAAAGACAAGAAAACTGGCAAAAATCTCGGTTCTTTAATAGGAATTCAATATGATTATGATGATAGCGTTTATAAATCATCCTGTAAGGTAGTCTTTACGACTGGTGCGGAGTTTAGGTTGTTATAAGAAAACAATTTTAATAAGAAAAAATTCTACAGTTTCGAGGTAATTCGTACTCTATTGTGCTTAACTGGTTTCAGGAATTTGAGAGTTTCGCCTTGAAGTCTTTGTATTTAGGCTAAATATAATTAACAGGATGGTAACAATATGAATAATAATTTCGTTTGCGTTTTCAGACTTGCTCTTTTGAGAAATTGATATTTAAAGTTATTTAGAGGGCTTGTGCTTTAGATTAATCTTTGCAGATTGAGTGACTATAGACCTAGATACAAGTGTATTTTGTGTAATTTTAATCAAGGTGTAGGTGGCAGTCGTTGGAAATTTAAAATTTGTTTGCCGTAATTTGAATTATATCACGTTTTTGCTTATACTATATAAGTGCCTATTTTTTTATTTCCAAAAGGAGGTTTTTGTAAAATGCGGTGTATTGCACTAATAATAGCTGTAATTATGTGTAATAGTATACTAAAAGCAGAACAGCTAAAGGTTGTACGGGTGAATGTCAAAAGCTACGCGGAGCTCGAAGGGCTCCTACTTAGGACCTTTGGACCTGATGAGATGCCGGAAATAGCCGCTGGAATGCCTGGCGAGTGGTACGATTTAATAATGAGAGATGCTCAGGTTAGTAAGCTGAAGGGTAAAGAGATTAGCTTTCAAGTCATCGTGGAGGATCTAGAGGCTGAAAAAGAGAAGGTTAAGGATGGGTATCATTCTTACGATCAGGTTGTCCAAATACTAAGAAGCCTGGCGCAATCTTATTCCCAGCTTGCAAGAATAGAAAGTATAGGCCCAACTTACGAAGGTCGCTATATTTACGGTATAAAGATTTCAGATAATGTGCATTTAGACGAAGATGAACCTGAGCACCTTATAAGTGGTTGTACCCATGCAAGAGAATGGGTTAGTGTAGAGGTCCCATTATTCATAGCGGACTCGATTCTTAGGGCTTACGGTAGGGACGGATATATAACGAACTTAGTCAATAATAGAGAAATCTGGATATTCCCTGTTTTAAATGTCGATGGTTATGTATACGATTATAGTGGCGGCGGTACAAGTTGGAGAAAGAATAGAGAACCTTATAGCAATTCCATAGGTACTGACTTAAACAGAAATTTTAACGGCACTTGTGATTCCACGGCACAGGATGGGTGGGGTTATATTAATGGAACCAGCACTTCTCATAATCCCGGTCAGGATGTTTTTTGTGGAAAATATGGAAACTCTGCACCAGAGGTGGCAGCGTATACAAACTTCATAAAATCGAGAAATTTTGTAACCATACTCGATTATCACACATATTCGGAATTGGTACTTGTTCCTTGGGGGCATAAGGAAACTCCTACACCTCATGAAAATATATATAATGAGATTGGACAAGGGATGGCTTCGAGAATTCAAAAGCTCAATGGTGGTAATTACACCTTCCAGAAATCTATTGATTTATATCCTACATCTGGTTCCTCTTCGGATTGGGAGTATGGCTGGAGTATTTATGTTGCAGGAAAGCCTTGCATAGCAATATGTGTTGAAATGGGGACGGCTTTTTATCAGAATACATCTGACTTACCTCATATAAAGAGAGAAAACTTTGAGGGTGCAATTTATTTGATAGATAAGGGAGATTATATTTTAAACACGATGAAAACTCCTGTTCCTGCACCTATAATAGTTGAGCCATCTATAGATACTGTAAGAGCGGAGAGTCTTGTTGTAAAATGGAGTGTACCTAATTCGAGATTTTGCCAAATTGACAGTTTCACCGTTGAATTATTAAAAGATGAAAGTGTAATAGTAGACGGTTTTGAAAATGGCACTAACAATTGGGTATTAGAGGGTTTTTCCAGGAGTAGTTCGAGATATTATGCAGGTTCATATTCTTTAGCCTCTCCAAGTCAAAGTTATGTTGCGGCTCAGGCAAGGACGAAGTATCCATACATTGTCAAACCGGGAGATAGCCTTAAATATTGGACGTACTATGATATTCAAAGAAACGCGGATGCTGCTATTGTGGAAATATCAGAGAATTTGAGGGAATGGTTTTCATTATTGCCTGAGCGTCTTTCGGGACAGAGTGGTGGATGGGTACAGCACAAGATTGATCTTTCTCCTTATATTGGGAAATCCGTTTTCTTCAGGTTTAGGTACATGACTGACTTTTTCTGGACGAATGCTGGTCTATTTGTGGACAATGTTTATCCTGTTGTATCCTATGATTTAGCTTATAGATTTAGGGTAACCAGTGACACATTCATAGTGATCAGAAATCTACCTGAGGGTATTTATTTTGTGCGTGTAACGGGTTATTCACCTACCTTTGGAAAGGGAAATTCAAGCCTATTAAGGAAGATATATTACTCGCCGACCTCTGTCAGTGTGCGTGATGTTGATGCAGAAGCCACCTTTGTTCTTAAGACTTCAAGAAACATTATAACTGAAAATCCGGTATTTTGGGTTAAAGGCGATGCTGTAAGTATTAAGGTTTTTGACTCCCAAGGGAGACTCTGCTTCACATATTCAGGGCAGAAAGTTAATGGTGATGTACGATGCACCCTTCGGGGAAAAGGCGTATTCTTCTACATCGGAAAGGTAGATGGCAAGGAATACAAAGGGAGTTTCGTTAAGGTAAGATAATGATTTCTTTAAAGATACTTACTATGATATTTTCCTGCCTAATTTACACCCATTTAAATGAGTAGATAGTTCATTCACATACTATCAAAAGAAAGGGCTGCCATTAATGGCAGCCCTTTCTTTTGAACGACTAGGAGTTAACCTATCGAGTTACAATAACTTTTGAAGATTTTGTATCAACGCCATTAGTGAACTCAACGTAATAAATCCCTGGAGAAAGAGAGTGAAGATTCAATTGGACCATCCCTTCAGAAGAGTTTAATTCTTTTTCTAGAACTTTTCTTCCCTCGATGTTATAAATTCTAATGCATGTATTGCCTCTCCATGGTAAAGTTGCTTTGAGTTGCATGTTTGAAGCTAAGGTGTTTATAGTGAATTCCCGTTTTACTAAGGATTCCCTATTCTCAACTGTAACTTCCCAGTATTTTGCATATGCATTGTCTATGTAAGAACTTAAGTCAGATGCGCTGGATGCACCAGCGATTGCAAAAGCTACTTTCACACTGTCGTAAGGTGCTATATCAAACGGTCCTGCTGAAAGAACCGTTGACCAATCTCCATAGCTATCTGAGGAGCTCATTCTGTATATACCTCTCAAGAATTTCCACTGTATGGAATCTGGTAACCCGCTGTAGGGGTTAACGTAAGTACTGTGTTTTATAACAGATACATTAGATATTAGATTGTTCTGGGTACGAGAAGGATTAAGTATAGCGCTTCCCATGTAGGTGTTGAGATAATAGACATAGGCGAGATTCCTCTGTGCATCTGTAGAGGCCCTATCGAAGGTGAACCACCCTGTTGAGATATCCCAATCTAGGAACAAGCCGGCATAAAGTTCAGAGACATGGGCAGCTGAATTATTGAATATTACGTATTCAAGAACTACAAAATCGGGACTATTAGGATAGACGTAGCCCCGCTGTGTGATTATTAAGTTTTTGGGACGCTCAGCAGATTGATCACTAAAAACTGCCCTTGTGAGTTCGAGATATCCTCCGATGTTATTAAATTTCCTGACCCTTCCATCTGGTGATTCAAGTGTAAGGAAATCGTCATCATCCTGGCTGTTGCTTTCGTAATATCTATCCGAGACATAAGGGCTGTCTACTGCTATGGCAAAAGACCCAAAGTAAAGTCTGTTTGAGCCATTGGCGGGATAAACACATCCACTTCCTTGAGATTGATTTGATGCCATGAATCCTATAGTTCCATATCTTGTGACCGTAATTGTTAGTTGTCCAGAGTTATGGTTTTCAAAGTCCGCCCCAGGTGCACCAATGTTCGCAGAAAATGAATAGTTCCACTGATACCCTTCAGCAGATTCTATTAAAAGATTAAATGTAACTTGTGTGCCCTCGGGTGTGTTTGGTGATGATGTTACGGTAAATGGGTCATTTACATTTCTAACTTCCTGATTTCTTTGTATCTCTTGAAATGATGTTGTACTATCATCTATTGTAACCCATTGGGAAGTGGTTGAGAGTTTTACCGTTACATTACTTGCATTAGCCCCTGTGTTTCGGAGTCTCACTACTATTTGAACTGTCTCACCAGGGTCCCATAAGTTATCATCGTTTGAGTCTATTACCTGGCAATCAACGTATCTGATATTTGGAATAGTGTCTTGTTGTCCTCCTCCGGAGATAAGTTTTAATGCACCATATACGTCAAGAATACCCCAGCCATAGTTGTTATTAGGGTAGGGTCCACCCTGGGAAGGTTGTCTTGCTGAGTTCAATAAAGCATCATATACTTCTTCAAAAGTTAAGTTCGGGTTCTTCTGAAGGAGTATAGCCACTGCACCAGCTACGTGCGGGCATGCCATGGATGTCCCCTCTTGGGATATATAACCACCTCCATTCCGGGCTGATCTTATATTTGAACCAGGTGCTGAGATATTAGGTTTTATAAAATTCCAGTCAGACCTTGGCCAATACTGGGTGTTATTCCATGGAGACTGATTGGGTGCAGGACCTCTACTTGAGAAACTGGCGATATTATCATTGTTATCTGTAGCCCCGACAGCAATCACATTTGGGTAATTTCCGGGAGTACTTGTTGTGTTTGGATTAGGTCCGCTATTCCCTATGGCAAAGACCGGGATGATGTTTAAATTACGCCAGTTTAATACATCCTGCCAGAACTCTGTGCTGGCTGCATCGGAATTTCCCCAGGAATTGGAGCAAAGACCAATGTTTACACCATTTCCTTTCCATTCCGCTATCTTTTGGAATGATGCGTGTAATGCGTTTAAATTTGAAGATCCCCAAGAATTAAATGCTTTCACTACCACGCATTTTGCACCTGGTGCAACGCCGATATCCTCGGTAAAGGGTCCGAATCCATCACCACCTAAAATCGTTCCCATAGTGTGGGTTCCGTGCCCCTGGTCGTCGTAAGGTGATGTTCTTCCACCAATTGCATCGTACCAGTACGGTTCTAACCATTTATTTTGTAAAGCCGGATGGCTTGGATCAATTCCCGTATCTATGTGTCCAACTATAACTCCTGTGCCATCATATCCTTCCATCCAGCATGAGTCCGCCTTTACTCTAAGTATATTCCATTCGATTCCTTTATTTTCTGTGATATCCTCTTGGGATTGAGTAACTGTGACTCTTGAAAGCCTTACTTCCTGGTTATCTATAAGATACTCGACGTCATTCCTTGTACCTAAATATTCAATTACCTCTTTTGTAGCCTTGATGTAAAACCCGTTGAAAATCCAGTAAGTTTGCAGATCAAAGATTTTGTCTCCATGATAAGTTTGAAGGTAATTTAGGAGGTCTCTCTGGCTATTTTCACAAAAATCCTTTAGATACTCTACATACTGTCTTGGTGGAAGGCCCTTTTTACCCTCGAAATCTGGCTTTTCTTTAAGGTGGACCAGGGCTTCTATTTGTTCGTTTGGTGATGCCTTATTTAGTTTTTCTTGTAGCGTTGGTAGTATTTTGGCATTTGCCAGTACTATACCTATTAGTATTATTTTGTTGAGCATAAACACCTCCTTTTAAATTTAAGGTGTGTATAGATTTTTAAAATAAACCCTCCATAAGTTGCTTTTATTAAATTTTTGTGATTTCTCACAGCTTTAAGTTAAAGGCGTCTCAAGATTTTACGCCTTTAAAATTGATTTAAGTCAAATCCTTATAAAATGAATTACTTCCTGTTCGATCTTGATTATGAATAAATTACGTCTCAGACTCGTGCCGGGTTCCCACTCCGCCGGAGTTTCCAAAATTTCAATCAGGTTCCCCGTTATATCATATACATAAGCAGTTCCTTTCCTCTCCGCAATTTTCAACTTACTTCCTATGATGACTTTTCTTTCTGGAAATACTTTTCTTGAATCTATTCCTGATGGATTGTAGTTTACTTCAACAAGATACATGGTAGGATGACCATTTATAGAATCCCCATAAGTATATTGAAAGTTCCAGTCAGTTTCTTCATTTTTTAGATATCTATTAAAAAAAGCAGTCATATGCCGCCGGGCTATCTTTAGTTGTGTTTCTCTATCTATAGTGGCGGTTCCTCCGTTTTCCCAGAAATATGAATAATCCATAAACTGACCATGATTTGCGCCATTAATTACTGCGAAGACGCCAGGTTCGGGAGAGTTCACCCAATATGCACTTTTTACATCGTTCCAGGGGGCTATGTTGTCAACGGATCCAGCTAATATCATCTTTGGAACTTGTAGATGCTGTGGATGGGTCGGTGGCGTTGTTTGAGGGCTTGCTAATGAAACCACGGCTCTCAATGTATCTCCAAGTCTAAAAGTATCCGCAGCGAGGAGTGCCAACCCACCGCCCATACTATGCCCCGCAAATCCCCAGTTGGTCGCATCAAGTTTACCGTAGAAAATGTCATTTGGATTGTTATTCAGAGATGCTGCGTATCGAGCAGCATCAACCATAGATCTTGCCCTGGTATAGTGTTCTGGCACTAGGGTTGGGTTTGAAATGGTCGGTAGAACCACAACATAACCCCATGAAGCCAAGTGTGTTGCATAGCTGTAGTATCTATCAATTCCCATCTGAAATCCGTGACCAAATACGATTATGGGACATGGAACTGCTGCAGGGTCTACTGTGTTTCCTTGTGAAGGATAGTAGATTCTCGAGTTGTTCATGTTTTCGTAGGTTCCGGGTATATTCACCACCCTATAGCTAACATTGCTATATGGCCCTGTGGAACCGTAGTCCGCAATCTGGGCCAGAAGTATAATTATAAGACAAAACATACTAAAACCTCCTTTAGTGTCAAAAATTTTAACACCTCAAGAAATCCCTGTCAAGTTGTGATTGTAAAACGTTGATATCTAGGGATTTTTTGAATCTTTTGTTTTAAGGATTGCGAACAAGTGTGAAGTGGTTTTCACAGGTAATTGGGTAGAAGTTTGGTTTTTTATGGTACCCCTTGCATTTCATTCTCAAATACTACATCGCAGGTGTTTTAAAGGAATAATTATTTTATTTGAATAAACCTACAAGGGTAGCCCTTACATACCTATTCTTCAAAGATGAGTTTAATCATGAACCATAGGAATTGCTTTAGGGAATATTGCTTTACATACTCGTGTCCTCCTAAAGGTTTTGTTTCATTTCGAGTTAGATACTTTCACGATCGCTTTATGAGCAAAACTTTGACAAAATAAAAAATGTTAGGAAAGGATGAACTTTTAAACAGACTTGGGCAAATTATATTTTTGTAGCTAATGGAGAACTTGTTTCATACTCGTAAGCTCTTAATGATAAACCGGGTGTGCGACACCATCAAAAGTCATAAGCGAAATATTCTCGTCTACTGAGAAAACTCATTTAGATGCCGAAATTAGTTATCGCTTCTAATTTTGACTAACTCCAGTTTTTACGGCATAGATTACCCCCATACATGGCGCGGAGGTATATTAAAGAGTTTGGAGTTTTACGGTGGATTATCTAAGGGACCCCCACACTTTGTGAAGTCATTTTAACAAATCCACCGTTTAGTGTAAAAAGGATACTCAAATCCAGTTTGCCTTTAAGACAAGTTCAACACAGGTTCTGTTTCTTCTACATGTTATTGATAGTCTAAAACCCGGTAGAAAATGCCGAACTGTATTTGATGAAGGGGTTTTATTTAGAACTAATGAAAATGCTTTTGATCAAATAAAAAGAAAACTGATAAATGAATGTGATTTATGGTCTATTGGGAATTTACCGCCTAAATTTTTTGTCTATGCTGGGGTAAACAGTAAAACGAATTTGTTCTTTTTTACCAAGGGAAAGCCAACCAAAGAAATCTGATTGCCGCATCTCGCATAAATTTCTCTATGTTTGTCACATACTATAGCACAATCACTTTCCAGCCATTTGCAGCATACACAACATTCGTTATGATAAAAAGTATGAGACTTACAGTGTTGAACAGCTTATATTTGAAGCCAATTAATATATGATACACTTTTATCTTTTCCCCACCAAAACTTTGTAATTCGGAGTCAAGTTGTGTATTTGTAAAATCACTTTTAATAACCAGAAGGAGTTAACAAGATTGTTAACAGTATTTTGTTACTTACAGTGCAAAGGTAATCAGAGATTAGCGTATTTGGCGTAAAATTTGCTTTTTGAAATATTATTGCCAAAGCGTATCACAAAAATCATGAAATAATGAAAAGTTTAGTTCCTCGTTGACGAATTGTAAATTTAGAGTTGTAATTTGTCAGGTAGGTTTTGACTAGTAAGATTCATTAGGAATTGATTCATTTTAAATTAATTGAAAATACTATCAGCTTTAAATGAAGCAAGGATACTGATTAAAAAAGTATGATTTACTGCATAGTCTTATAAGCGGGCAATGATTATTTTGGGTTTCCGCATCTTCCCTGAGAAATTTTAAGATTAATAAAGGTATAGGATTTTTGGCTAAGGTATGAACAGATGTAGATTTTAAAATGCACTTATAAAAGAGATTATTGACATACCAGCCAAATAAGTTTATAATACGGGCAGGGTTGAAAATTATCAAAGGTTAGTAAAATTGTGAAAAATGAATTATATCTAATTCAAGTGAAAACTAGCTCAAGGGAATTGGAAAGTTTTTGAGATGATAAAAGAAAAGATTGAAAAAGGTGGCAGGTGCCCTGAATAATGTTTAGGTTTTTAGGAATTTTTAGGGATTACATTAAATTTGTATGAGATTAAAAGTTTTTTGAAATGATAGTAGTTTCTGAATTACTGACCTTAGAGAGATTCATTAAAAGAGAATTTCAAACCCATTCCCATACCCAATTACAGTTTTTTATACTTAAGTCAATGTTGTTTAAGGCAACATCTTCTCAAACAAAAATAGTAGAGGATAAAATTGAGAGGAGGTAAGGCATGTTTAAGGAAAAATTGGTTTTAACTTTTTATGCACAAACCCCCGTTCATATGGGTTCAGGAGTTAGTGTAAGTTATGTAGATAACCCAATTCAGAGAGAAAAACATACAAATTTTCCCATACTTGCTTCAAGTGGAATAAAAGGAGTGATAAGAGAATTAGCATTAAGGAGATGGAACGATGTAGAGAAGGTTAATGTAATTTTTGGTCCAGAGGATGGCGGAGAAGAGAACGCTTCCTGCGTTAGCTTTACTGATGCCAAAATTTTATTATACCCCGTCCGCTCTGTTAAAGGAGTTTTTGCATACATTACTTGTCCCTATGTTTTAAATAGATTCAAAAATGAGCTGAAAAGTATTGGGATAAGCGATTTACCTGGGATTCCTTCTTTAACAAAAGAAGATGCAATTTTAGTGTGCACCGATTCAGAATTAAAAATTGATAATAATAAAGTTGTTCTTGAAGAATTCGTTTTTAATATAGATAACATAGATAATTCCCAAAATATTGATGATTTAATGAAAAAAATTTCTGGTTATTTACCAGAGGAAGTGAGTTCAAACCTAGATAAACATTTTGCTGTTGTATCTGACGATGTTTTTGTAGATTTTGTAAAATATGCTGTTGAAATAAGGACAAGGATAAGAATTGATCAAACAACCGGAACAGTTGCGGAAGGCGCTTTATTTACCATCGAACTTGTGCCCTCTGAGAGTGTTTTTTATGGAATTTTATTTTTTAACGACCCATATTTCGGGATCGATTATCCAATATACGAAAAATTGAAAGTAACAAAAAGTGAAGAGAAAAGTTTTGAAGATATGTTAAGCACATTAGGTGAAGAAGAAAAAAAGAGAATCAAGGATGAACAGAGAAACCGGTTAAAGCAGGCCTATGAAGGAAAATATTTCACAGCAGAAGAGATAAAAGAGAAAAATTTAAAGCAACTTTTAGATAATTCAATTATTCAACTGGGTGGAGATGAGACTTTGGGAATGGGTTTTATGAAAGTGAAATGTATATCCTATGAAAATAAAAGATCTCAACAGGATAAATAAGTTATGAGAAAAATTACTTTAAGTTTTGAAATTATTACCCCACTTATAATGTCAGGGGCTGATAGGTATGATGTAGAATTGAGAGAACAATCACTAAAAGGTATTTTAAGGTGGTGGTTTAGATTTTATAAAGGAGCAGAGTTAGATTTAGAGGAATTGAAAGAAAAGGAAAGTGAAATCTGGGGCTCTCAAGAAGTAGCTTCAAAGATTAAAATAACAATAAAAAATAAAAAACTTTCTTCCAAAAAAAATGGAAAAGATTACTATGCTTATCTGTGCATGAATGACGATAGAGGGGATAGATATTCGAGAATAAAAAGAAGAGCATTTCACGAAAACCAAAAATTTAGTATTGATTTTTACCTCTTACCACCTCTTAAAGAAAAAGTAAGAAAGGAATTGGAAACTACACTCTTCTTTTTAAGCAATTTGGGGGGACTTGGTGCAAGATGGAGAAGGGGATTTGGAAGTGTTATTATTGATAATTATCATATTGATGGGAAGAACATAG
>JBDRYG010000024.1:0-23263 GCA_039803305.1 Caldifarciminota bacterium | reverse complement strand
GTCGGGGGTCCTGAGTACATAATGGCTATCGGAGAAAGTGTAATTTCGCCAGCCTTAATAGACAACCATTGTAAAATATTACAAGAAAAGGCAATTTACAGAAAGGTTATACAAACCTCTACTGAAATTCTTAAAGAGGCATTCTCAACTACGATACCTGCTGAAGAACTCTTAGATTACGCAGAGCAAGAAATTCTTAATATTAGGGAAAGAGAAGTCCGAAAAGGGTTTACACCTATTGATGTTTTGGTAACTGAAAACATTAAACAAATCGAACATTTAAAATCCACAGGGAGCCATGTAACTGGTATTCCAACAGGATTTCGGGATCTGGACGAGCTTACATCTGGATTCCACAAAGGCGACCTCATTATAATTGCCTCAAGACCTTCTCAAGGGAAAACCAGCCTCGCCCTTAGCATAATCCGCCACCTGAGCGTCGATCTTGGAAAACCCACCGCCCTTTTTAGTCTCGAAATGCCCGAGGATCAAATAGGATTAAGACTTTTGTGCATGCAGGCAAGAGTTGATATCGGTAAAGTGAGAAAAGGGATGATAAGGGAAGACGAGTTCGAAAAGCTAACAGCTGCGGCTGGTGAACTTACCAAAGCACCTATTTATGTAGATGATACTGCATCTATCCCCATACTCGAGTTAAGGGCTAAAGCCAGAAGAATCAGAAGAGAACATGAAGTAGAGGCAATTTTCATAGATTATCTTCAGCTCATTAAGGGTCCTGAAAACTCAGAGAACAGGCAACAGGAAATTTCAGCTATTTCAAGATCCCTTAAAGCATTAGCTAAAGAATTACAGGTACCGGTTATTGCGTTGTCACAGCTTTCAAGAGCAATAGAACAAAGAGCAGACAAGAGGCCTCAACTATCTGATTTAAGGGAATCTGGGGCAATTGAACAGGACGCTGACCTTGTTATTTTCCTGCACAAGCCAAGAGTTGACGAGGATTCCCTCTTGCCTCAACCCCAAGAGGAGGAGAATGTAGTAGAAGTAATCGTTGGTAAACACAGAAATGGTCCCATTGGAGAGGTAAAGCTTACATTCATAAGAGAGTATGCCCGCTTCGAAAATTATGCCCCATCTGGCTTAGAATTTTAGGATGCTGCGTCGCATTCTTCCTTACTATTTATTTTATGTGATATCCCGCATCACCGGCACTCTACTTATCCTGTTGGCATCTGTTATTTTCATCATTATTCTATCACCCTTTCGAATCCCCCTATTTGTATTGAAAACTATCGCCTCAGTAATCCTCTCACTCTATACCTTTAAAGTTATCACAGATTTATCTTTTAAAAACTTTCTGTGGAGGCTCGAACAATCCAATCCTTTCCTGAATGAAAACCTCATTTCTTATTTTGAATTAAAAAAAGAAAAACACATATACTCCGAACTTTTGAGAAAAAGGGTCGAAAAAGCCTTTGATCAAAAACTTCACTTATATATCAACCTCCAGAAAGAAATTAAGGTCTTGGCATTTTCCATCATTTTTTTACTTCTGATGTTTTCCCTTTTCCCATCTAAATATTCAGGTCTTGAAAGAGTAAGAAGGCAGATTATTTTCCCCTCCTTTATCGTAACAACAACAGATTCCACAATCCACTTTAAGTCGGCAAAAAGCGTTGCCTTTTATGTCAGAAAGGGTCAAGGGGGTAAAGAGTTTATAAAAAAAGACACACTATTATCTATTTCCTTTAAAGAGCCTGGAAGGTATTACATTTGGGGCGAGGCAGGAGGAGTTTCCACTCTTTACTCCATCGCAAAAGTTGTCAAAAAACCAGAGATTGACTCTTTTGTTATAATTACACCAAGAGGCATCTTTAAAAACCAGAAATGGGTTACAATCCAAAGTTCATCGGAAATAACAGTACTTGTATACTCAATAGGTTCGAGTATAAAAATTTTTAGTCAAGAAACCCTGGCTAAGAAAGGAGATAATCTGGTAAAAGCAAATCTCAAAGTAACAAAGGATATAGTAATCAGTGCAGAGATATTTAAAGAAGGGATAACGAGAAAACTGACCTTATGTCGAATATCCTCCTTACCCAATCTGCCGCCTAAAATAGTTATCGATAGCCCTTCATCCCTATACAGCTATGTCCCTGAAGATATGCAATTAATAATAAGCGGTAAAGCATACGATGAAGATGGAATCAAAGTCATTTATTTGAATTATTTTTTGAGGGGAATCCTGCGAAGGATAAAAATTATCCCTAAAAGAGTGGCGGAAATCCCTTTCACATTTAACATTGACCTGAACAAAGAAGGGATGCTCCCTGGAGATCAACTCACCTTTTACATTTTAGCAGAAGACTCACAAGGCGCACCAGACTCTACCGAGACCTATTATGTTATTTTTCCCACTCTTGAAGAAATATACAAACAGGAAGCAAGTAAAGTTTCAGAAACTGCCTTCAAATTTACAGAAGGGGTAAGAGAGTTCTCGGGTATCCAGGCAAAATTAGAAGAATTTGGAGATTCCCTAAAACTGGGTATTCAGGAGAAAGAAAAAACAAAAGAGGGTATCCAAAACCTTGTTGAAGATATTGTGCAAATTACCAGGGAATTTGAGAACATCATGGAAGTGCTGGAAGATGCTAAAAGAATTTCACTTTCTCCAGAGCTATTGGAGAAAATGAGGGTCGTAGGTGAGGAACTTTATAACCTTCTAAAAAACGAATTCCCGGAACTTGAGAAAAAGCTTCAAGAATTGAGAAATCTTGGTTACCCTGAAAATCTTAAAAAGTGGGAAGAGATTCAGAAACAATCCAGCGAAATCCTTGAAAGACTATCATACCTCGAAAAAATAATTGAAATGGCAAAGAAGGAAATGGCACTAAAAGAGATCGAGGAAAAAATCGAAAATCTCGTAGCCAAAAGGCAAAATTTATTGGAAAAGGGTCAAAATATGGATTTCTCTCAAATCGAGACAGAGGAGGCAAAACTGCAATCCGAATTTCATTCCACATTTAATAACATTGAAGATAACTTAAAGGATTTAGGTATTAACTTCGATTTCGGAGAATTCAGTCAAAAAATTTTAAAAAAACAATCGGAAATACTTAACTCTGCTCGCGCAAAGGACCGTAAGTCTTTAAAAAGACTTCAGAATGAGCAAATGGAGGATTTAAAAGGACTTCTCAAAAGTTTTCGAAATTTAAAAGAAAGTACAGTCCAACAGGAAATTGCAAAACTCTTAGAAATTATCGGATCTATAAGGAGGGCTTTAATAGCAACCTCATATAGTTTTGAAGAAAACCTCACTAATAAGCTGTTTATTCCTCACCTTATAAGAAGCCTCGAAAGGGTAAGAATGATGGTAAGAGAAGCGGGTCCGTTGATACTAATGGCCTCCTCAAGGGTTCCTAAACTATTGGATATGGCAAAAGACAGCATTTACAATAATCCAACTCTGTCACTGAACCTCATTAACTCTGCGATTTTTGAATTGTTCAGAATTCAGGCTCAAGCCTCAATGAAGGACAAAGAGGGAGGTGAAGGATTAGATGCGATGAAATTTCTTGAGAACCTGATGAAAAGACAGGCACAAATGATAAATGAGACCGCAGAAGCAATTTCCCTTCCTATACCCATACCTCAGTTCAAGCAAAGTCTGCTTGAAAAAACTATGGAACTAAAAAATAGGTTAATTTCAATGTATATGAGCACCAGCAATAGTGAAGTCAGGGAGCAAATCGAGAAAGCCTTGCAAGAGATTCAAAGAACTGAGGAAAAGTTAAGAAAGGGAGAGTTTGACAAAGATCTCATTGAGTCACAACGAAAGACACTAAAACACATGTTAGATGCCCACGGAATTTATAAAAGAGAAGAGTTTACTCAAAGGCGATATGCCGAACCTGCAAAACCCTTTGAGTTCAAACCTCCAGAAACCACTGATAGACTAAACATCGACAAATTGCATCAAAACCTCGCTGAAATGGAAAAACTTCCCCCCTTTGAACAAAAAATCCTTAGGCAGTTTTACATTAATTTACTCAGGAAATTTTGAAATAATCGGGGCTAATCTTTCTTAAAAACGCTTCTCACCCTCATAACATAAAGACGATGTTCAGCGTAAGTCTTGGAGAAAAAGTGTGTACCATCCCCTTTGGCCACAAAATATAAATAATTCGCCTTTGCAGGATAAAGGGCAGCTTCAATTGACTTCAAAGAAGGAGAACAAATTGGAGTGGGAGGTAGACCAGCATATTTGTAAGTGTTGTACGGCGTATCTATGCTTTTTTCTGATGTTTTAAGCCAGGCCCTTCGCTCCCTCAAGTAATATTCAAGAGTAACATTGGATTCTAAGGGACGTCTTAATCTTAATCTATTATGAAAAACTGCAGAAATAAGAGGTCTCTCAAAATCAACCTGAGCCTCCTTTTCTATGAGAGAAGCTAAGGTCAGAACTTGCGTGAACGAAAGGTGAAGTTCTTTCATCCTGGAATAAAAGGAATCAGGAATGACTTTAAACAACTGCGATACCATTTTCCAGATGATTTCTCGAGGGTTTTGAGCCCAGTAGAACATATACGTTTCGGGGTAAAGATAACCCTCAAGGGAACTATATGCATCTATCCTTGGAAAATAACGTTTTAATTCATTAATAAAGGCAGGATCCCTTGTCAATTTTAAAAACTCAGTAGAATCTACTTCGATGCTTGCAAGTTTTCTCGCAATATCATATGTACACTCACCCTCTTTAACGGTTATTGGGTATTCAAGGACATAAAGACCATTATATACCATGGCATATAATAGCCTGAAAGTGGGTAAAGGCTTCGCAATCATATATTTACCAGCTTTGAGCCTCTTATCCCAACCAAATACTCTAGCAAGTACAATAAAACTACCGCTATTTCTGATAAAACCCTGTTCAGCAAGGTGTTGAGCTACAAGCCTTGTGGGAAGTCTCCTTGAGACCACAAACTCAAACTCACCTTTAACAGGATAAGCAAACTCCACATAATAAATAGCGGAAGCGAAAAGTGCAATAAAAAATAACGATAAAATAAACCTACTCATCGGTTGTCCAATCTCCGGATTCTAAATATTCTTGAAGGATGATTGCAGCAGAATAGCTATCAATAACTCCTTTGTCCTTTTTTTTCAAAGGTAAACGTTTAAACTTTTCAACAAAAATTTTTTCGGCGTCTTTTGATGTCAAACTTTCATCCCAAAAAATTATCTCTATCTGAGAAAGATGACTTTGAAGTTTCCCAGCAAATTCCTTTATTTCACTTGCTAATTCCCCCTCCTCGCCTCCCATGCGCTTAGGTATTCCGATTATGATCTTTTCAATATTCATCTCATAGACGATGTCAATTATTTTACCTACTAATTCAGGTGTGTTATCAATAGGTTCCATTGGAACAGCAATAATGCAAAGTTCATCAGTTCTTGCAAGACCTACCCTTTTTCGGCCATAATCTATGGATAAAACCCTTTTACACATCCCCTTCCATAAGGGCGTAATAATAAGCACCGAGAAGAGCGGCAGCGTCATTAAGTTTTGCCTTTACTATCTGGACTTTCCGTTTTTGAAACTCCATAACTCTTTCACTTAGAACATCAAGACAGGATTCAATAAAAAATTCAAAAGCATTAGCAATTCCACCACCAAGCACAATAATATCCGGGTCGAAAATGTGGATTAAGTTCACAAGTCCTAATCCAAGGAATTCACCATATTCCTGCCATAAGGAGATTGCTTTGTAATCACCTTCCTTCGCAAGCTTGTAGAGAAATTTCGTTGTATACTCCTCCAGTGAAAGATTGTCATGATTATAGTAAGACTTTACCCTTTTAACAAAATAATCGCTTCCGAGGTATGCTTCCCAACATCCCCTCTGTCCACAATTACAGGGTGGTCCTAAAGGATCAATTACCATATGTCCAATTTCACCTGCAAAATGTGTACTTCCAATGAGTAAACGACCATTTGCAATTATTCCTCCACCAACGCCAGTACCGAGGGTAATGGCTATAACATTCTCTTTATTATGACCTGCACCATATTTCCATTCGCCAATGGCATATGCGTTAGCATCGTTAAGAACATAGGCATTCACTCCTGCCTCGTTTTCAATAATTTCTTTAAGTTTCACATTAGCCCAACCAGGGAGATTTGGTGGGGAGAAAACAACGCCTTTACTATGTTCAACAAGGCCAGCAATGGCAATACCTACACTTTTAATTTCGCTCGGTTGCGCTTTTATTATATCTATAATTTTTTTAATGACGATGTCCTTCCCGAGTTTTGCTTCAGTAGGAATAGTAACTACTTCTTTTAGAGTCCCATCCTTAACAACCCCAAACTTTATATTGGTACCACCCACATCAACTGCTAAAACCGAATCACTCATCGCTAACTCCCCATAAAAATGTTAAACCAGAAAGTTGAAATAGTCAACAGCAATCCTACCAAGATGTAAAAGCAGTTTATTCCCAAAAATTACTTTTATGTAGTGCAAAATTCCTCAGAAATTGATAATTTCCTGGAAAGCTTTTTGCTTTAGATTATATAAAACCAACATTTAAAATGAATTCTTCAAATACGACTGTGTTTTATATCAATGCTCTTTTCAGACAAAATCTGAAGCTTTGGTCTTACCTATCTTGCTACTTAATCTCGATTGGGACGAAATAATACGGGTATAATAACCCCCTGACTCATATACCTTTCGTTTGGATCAAGACTAAATGAACTTTTGCTTATTACGCTTAAACCAAACCTTGAAACAAGGGGCAAAGAATCATGTGGTACATTAACTTCGATTAAAAACCTGGAATCGTTGAACCTCATCCTAACTCTAGAAAGCTGGTTCCATGGTCTTGCCCCGTAGAAGAAAGCAAATACATTAGGAAAGACAGGAGATGTCCATGTTTCAAAACTCAGTATGCCCTCATTTCCTACCCATAGTAAACTATCAACAGAAATCAGCGAGTAAAAATCAGAAAAGGTCGTGGAAATTACCGGGGTGTCATCGCAGGTATAAGTTACCCTTACACTATCAATTTTAAAGAATAGCCCCAAGGGCAAATCCTTAGTTTCACAAAAAGCGAGGGAGACAGCCTTAAGAGCCCACCCCCTATTCCGATCATCAATTGAACCATCCCTGGTAAAAAGCGCATATCTTTTAACGATGTCATGAAATAACTTTTCCACCTTCAAGGTATCTATCGAACTTCCGTTCAAAATTAGGTAAACCAATCTGAACTTTCCATAAATATGTGTATTTACCTCTGCTCTTGCAGTATCATTCACTATGTTGACCCACACATTTCTCGATATACTCACTGGACTTCTCCACCAACCAAGAAGAACTGTATCGCCCTTTGAATTATATGTTGAATCAGTTACAAATCCACCTTAAAAGTAGGCATCCTCAATTGAAAAATAGGGGGAAGAAGCAATAATTTCCCTTATCGCAACTTCGTCATCCGATTCAGCATCTTCTCTTTTACATCCATATGCAGAAATAACGATCATTATCGGTATAACATATACCAAACCTTTCAATCGCATGATACCCTCCTTTTCTATTTAGACTTCAAATGTGGAAAAAAAGTTCGCATAATGTTAAAGCCTATCCACCTCTTCTTTAATGGAATCCAAGTAATCAATAAGACTTCTCAAATCTTCCGGAATATCCACTTCAAATTCCACATGCATAGCTTTTCCTGGATGATAAAAGGAAAGCTTCTTGGCATGCAAAGCCTGCCTGTCAATAATTTCAAGAACCTTAGCTACATAACTATTTAGCTCAGATGGGACTATTTTAAAAATCTTTTTAACATCTCTTCCTGAATAAACTTCATCTCCAACAACAGGATGGCCAAAATACTCCATATGTACCCTAATCTGGTGGGTTCTGCCCGTCTCAAGGGATAGTTCTAGAAGAGTAGCAAGATGTCCATAGTTCTTTAATACCCTGAAATGGGTTATTGCATTTCTTGAGTTAAAAAATGTGACTGCCATCCTGGTGCGATCGACGGTATGTCTTCCTATAGGAGCCTCAATAGTCCCTTCTGGACCTACTACTTTACCCCATACAACACACCAATATATTCTCTTAGCAGTTTTTTCTTCCATCTGTCTTGCTAGACTCCTTAAGGCCCTCTCACTTTTGGCTACAACCATAAGCCCTGTCGTATCTTTATCCAAGCGATGCACTATGCCCGGTCTTGTCTTATCATCTATTTTAGGAAGTTCTTTATACTTAGCCACAAGTGCATTTACTAAGGTTCCAGTGATATTCCCTTTGGCAGGATGTACAACAAGCCCTTTGGGTTTATTAATAACGATAAGATCTTCATCCTCATAAACGACAGGGATCGGAAAATCCTCCGCAATAACAGGTAATTTATCCTGGATTTCAAACTTTGCATAAATATGATCGCCTGACTTGACCCTGTATCCTGGTTTTGATTTCTGCCCATTTACAAGTACCGACCCCTCCTTTATCAGTTTTAACACCCTTGACCTGGAAACACCAATTCCACTAACAACAAGGTAAATATCAAGTCTTGTTCCTTCCATTTTTTCCGAAACAACTCTCTCGAATACTTTCTCCATCAGGAAAATTTTAAATCCTTATGTTTGTTCATTCTATTAAGTAGCTCCTTTGAAATATGATAGAAACTCTTTATAATAAAGGGCATGAAAAAATATCTTATTACAAGTGCTTTACCTTACGCAAACGGACCATTACATATAGGGCATATAGCAGGTGCTTATTTGCCAGCCGATATTTTTTGTAGATATAGAAAACTAAAGGGTGACTACGCCATTCACATTTGCGGAACTGATGAACATGGCGTAGCAATAACAATAAAGGCAGACAAGGAAGGGAAAACGCCAAAAGAAATTGTGGATTTTTATCACAAGAACATCAAAGAAAGTTTCGAAGGCCTTAAAATTCAGTTTGATAACTTCTCAAGGACAACAATTCCCATTCACTACAAACTCTCCCAGGAGTTCTTTCTTAAAATTTACGAAAAGGGTTATATCGAAAAGAGAAAAATTGAACAGCTATATTGCGAAAATTGCAAAAGATTTCTACCCGACAGATATGTTGAAGGGACATGTCCATACTGTGGAAATGACAGAGCAAGGGGTGACCAGTGCGAAGCCTGTGGTAGGTGGCTTGAACCCAGGGAATTAATAAACCCGAAATGCGCAATCTGCGGTAATACCCCAGTGGTAAAAGAGTCATTCCATTACTATTTTAAACTTTCCAAACTTGAAAAACCCTTAAAGGATTGGCTTTCTACAAAAAGCTACTGGAAAGAAAATGTTTTAAACCAGGCACTTTCATGGATAAGAGATGGTTTACAAGACCGTGCCATCACCAGGGATTTGCCATGGGGAGTGCCCGTTCCACTACCAGAAGCTAAAGGCAAGGTGCTTTATGTCTGGTTTGATGCACCGATAGGATACATATCTTCAACTATTGAGTGGGCTGAAAAAATTGGGAAACCAAATGAGTGGGAAAACTTCTGGAAAGATCCGGAGACGAAGATAATACATTTCATCGGAAAAGATAACATCATATTCCACACCCTAATCTGGCCCGCCATGTTAATTGCCCATGGTGAATTTACACTCCCTGATAATGTCCCGGCCAATGAGTTTTTAAACTTAATGGGCGCAAAACTTTCCACATCCAGAAACTGGGCTATATGGATCCCAGACCTTTTGAAACAATTCCCTGCAGATTATATACGATATGGCCTCGCAAACGTAATCCCGGAGACAAAAGATTCCGATTTTTCAGTTGAAGAATTCACAACCAGAATAAACAGCGAGCTTGCAGACAACCTTGGGAATTTTGTTAACAGGACACTAAGCTTTATTAAAAACTATCTCGGTTCAATACCCGGCAATTTAGAAGGTTTTGATGAAGAGGATAAAAAAATCATGTCTGAAATCCAGTCACTCCCTGATAAGGTTGGAGATTATCTGGAGAATTTTGAATTCCGTAAAGCATTAAAGGAGATAATGCTTTTCTCCCAGAGGGGCAACCAGTACTTTGATTACAAAAGACCCTGGTCCACAAGAAAGACAGATATTGATGAAACTAAAAGGACATTGTATCTTTGTGCATCTATGATAAAGACCATTTCCATCTTAATTGAGCCTTACTTACCCGACTCAGCCAACAAGATCAGAAAAATGCTTGGGCTAGAGAACGAAAAATTTACCTGGCAGGATGCCGGTGAATGGAGATTTAAAAAGGATATTAAGGTAACAGAAGCAGAAATCCTTTACAAGAAAATCGAACAGGAAAGGATTACCATCGGAGTTCAGAAAGATAAAGAACCACAGGAGGCCATTAAAGAGGAAGGCAGTATGAACTTTGTTACATTTGAGGAGTTCAAAAAATTAGAAATCCGAATTGGTGAAATAATATCCGTGGAAGATGTGCCAGGAGCCGACAAAATTTATAAACTGGAAGTAAACTTAGGCAACAGAGTTGTAAGCTTGGTAGCAGGTATGAAAACTTCCTATAAAAAAGAAGAGCTTCTCCACAAGAAGGTTCCGGTGCTTGTCAACCTCGAACCCAAAAAATTGAGGGGAATTGAATCTAACGGAATGGTCTTAGCTTGTGATCTTGATGGAAAGCCTGTGCTACTTGTCCCAGAAAAGGACGTCCCCCCTGGAAGCATTGTAAAATGAGGCTTGTAAAAGCAGCAATAATTTTCTTGCTCCTTAATAGTTTGGTATTTGCAAGGGATTTAGAGAAAGAAGTTCAGAAGTTAATAGAAAAAGGAAAGCTTCACCAGGCTGAGAATCTCCTTTATGAAGCGCAGGCTAGGGGAGAATTTTCTCCAAAAATCCAACTTCTGCTTGCAAAAATCTACTTCTTAAGAAAGGATTATAAAAATGCATATGAGACCCTGATGGGGATTGAAAATCCGCAAGATGTTGAGACTAAATTTAAACTTCTCACATTTTTAAAGGAATTTGGGGACTCCGCACTTTCACTCAAATACAGGGGTATGGCCATTAATGTTTTTTACAAGTTATACACAATTGACCCAACTTATAGCCTTGGTTCAAGAGCAAGGATCTTAGCAAACTATATGATGGAGCAAGGTGACTTTGAAACAGCTAAGAAGCTTTACGACAAATTCCTTGAAGAAGGTGGAAGTATTGACGAAATTATTCCAAACTTCGTAAGGTGTCTGTACATGGCAAGCAAATGGAGAGAAATAGTTAAATACGCACCTAAGATTGTCAGAGCGAAAGAAGACGCAGAATTACAGTTTATTTTAGGTGAATCCTATTACAACCTTGCAAAATATTATCATGACATGGAAATGCCTGATAGTGCTTTGACATATGTAAACTTATTAATTCAGTTTGGAACACCAAAAATCTATGTAGATGATGCCTATTTTTTAAGAGGTCTGATTCTATATGACCAGGGCGAGACTCAAAAAGCCTTAGAATCCTTTTATAAGGTCCTTGCGATAGCGCCGCCACGTTCAGCAATCGCCAGAAAAGCCAGGGAAAAGATAAATGAGATCGAAAAAAGATAATGCCTTATTTCTATTAGTTATATTTCTATTCCCTTTTGCATCGTGTACTCGAAGGGTTATACCCACTGAAAAGGTGCCGGTAAAGCCCGAAGAATTTCGCCTTCCCCACGTGCCATATACCTGGGTTAAGAAAGAAATCTCAGTGAGGGTAGGTCTGGGAGAATTTGATGAACTTGTTTTAATGCTTGAGGACACCTTTTATATTTATGAGGGTAATACTCTAAAGTACCAGGGAACCAAATCTCCACTGATAGTCAGCATTTACAAGACTAAACCAGCTCAATTCTATTATTATGTGAGCTACGGTGATTTTGAAACGATGTCCCAGGCTCTGGCAAAAGCAAGAGATGTATCTAATGGCGGAGCAAAGGTAAAAGTAAAAGAAATCGGGAAAGTTTTTAAAACAAACTCAGGTCAATTATCTACCATTAGCTATTTGGTTTACCAGGGACCATTTGAATCCCAAAGTGAGGCAATAAAAAACTCGAACAGCCTGAGAAAAACAATCTTTAAGGAGATAAAGTCACCTCCTCACGGTGTTTTCAAATTAAAGTTTTCAGATAAATCATATGAATCCACGGATATAATAAGAATAGTCTCGAAAGCACCTATGAAAATCATTAACTTCAGGAAAAAGGATCACTATACTGGCGGAACTGCCCAAAGGCCCTTCCTAGTAACTGGTATACTCGAAATAAGACCCTCCAACGAAGGTAAAATACTGGCTATAAACGAGCTAAGTCTTGAAACTTATGTAGAGGGTGTTTTGAAAGGTGAAGTCCCCCTAAGCTTTCCGCAAGAAGCTTTAAAAGCTCAATCAGTTGCAGCCAGGACAAATGCTTTATCAAGCCTCGGGAAAAAACTTTCAATTTACCACGAACCATATGATGTAACGGCTGATATTTTTACCCAAAACTTCGAAGGATTTAATGATAATGCCTATCTAAAAAGTATCGTAGACGCCACGCGAGGGGAAGTGTTAACATATAATGGCAAAGCTATCCAGGTCTTTTATTTCTCAAGCTGTGGAGGATCATTAGCATCTTCCCATGAAATTTTTGGAAAAGAGCTTGATTACTACAGAGCGAGGAAAGACGATTTTAGAAGGCCAGAAAACCTTTACTTATACGACGATTCGCAGGTTAGAAGATTCATAGATTCAAATCCAATTTCCTCAAGTTGTGAACATGGTGGTAACAAGTACTATAGATGGGAGCGGGTTATTTCCTCATACGAACTAAGCCAGAATATAAAAAATAAACTCGGTAAAGACCTCGGTGAGATAATAGATGTGAAGGTTACAAAGCGTGGCCCTTCAGGAAGAGCCCAAGTAATCTTTATAGAGGGAGGAAAATCCTCAACTTTCGTTGAAGGAGATCTGGAAATAAGAAAAGCTTTAGATAAGAATCTCCTACCTTCCTCTCTATTTTATATAGAAAACTTCGGATCCCAATTTGTAATAAGAGGCGCTGGATTTGGCCATGGCGTTGGAATGTGTCAATATGGCGCAGCGGGGCTGGCATCAAAAGGCAAGACTTATAGGGAAATACTTCAGTTTTATTATCCTGGTACAAAAATTGAGAAGATTTATTGAATACATAAAATCTTGCAAAATAAACGGTGGTTTCATAGCTTCTCCAATATACAAACCTTACCGAAGGGTCTGGCTTCGGGACCATTCCTTCACTACTTTTGCCCTTATGCAGGCTGGCGAGAATATTTTGCAAGAAATTTACTGGATCAAAAAAATCCTGATTAAAGAGGCTGAAAAGGTAAAAAATCTTATAGAGAAACCTGATGATGCTCTTAAACTCCTAGACCAGGATAAACATCCAAGAGCGAGATACACACCCTATTTTGACGAAATAAATGAGCCATGGAGCGAAAGACAGTATGATGGCATAGCCCTTGCCTACGGAACACTTATTTATTACGAAAATCTTACACGAAATCACTTATTGGACGAAGATACGAAGAAGTTGTACGACTCTTACTTTGAAAGGTTTTATAATACGCCCTGTGCAGATTTGTGGGAGATGCATGAAGATTTTATCCATGCGGAGACCCTCGGAGCCATTTACTGGGCAATCGCACAACGTGCCAAGCAAATTTCAAATAATTCAAGGTATAAGGAGAGAGTCATGTCCTTAAAAGAGAAGGTGCGCGCCTTGCTTTTATCTTTCGAAAAAAATGGGGTAATCTATAAGATGAAAAAAACTCCAACTGAAGAAGCAACTGGGATAGACGCATCTGTAATACTGATATTCACCTTCTTCGAGGTTTTAAAAGATCTGGATTTACTGCAATCCACTTTACAGGAAATATACTACTATCTATCCCCCGACGGACTTGGGCTAAGAAGATTCAAAATCGGAGACGAGGTTGATACGTACTTTGGAGGAGGTATCTGGTATATTTTAAACTACTGGGCGGCCGAAGCCTTCCATCTACTGGGTGAAACCGAGAAGGTAAAGAAGCTTCTGGAATATCGTTTCAGATTCCCCATTCCCGAACAAATCATTGAAGACAAAATTCTTTTTTCAAAGGAACATAAAAATTACTGGATATTAAAGAGCAAAAAGGAAAATAATGGTATCCCGGGACCCGCAGATCCCTTAACCTGGAGTAATTCCGAATTCCTCAGGGTGTTCCTTAAAGTAAAAATCTAAATTTTCTTTTACCTTTTTACTGATTTCAACGGCTACATTCAAAGCTTTGAGCCCATCCCTACCGGAAACAGGTGGAGGCGTTCCGTCACTTAACGCGCTTAAGAAACTTCTTAATTCAAGATTAATTGGTTCAATAGAGGAATCAACTTCTGGGAAATAGGGCAGGATTTCATCATTAAATCTCCTAAACATTTCAACAGTCTTATGAAGATAGTCTATGGCAATATAGGAGTTAAGTTGAATAAAGCGAGCTTTTCTAATCTTCTTAAAGGAAATTCTCGATGCTGTGAGGTTTGCAACAGCACCAGAAGGAAAATGAAGTCGTGAATTCGCTATATCAATTTTATCAGTCACAACGGGAGCGCCCAACGCTTCAATAGAATCTGGCATTTCCTTGAAAAGGTGTAGAATGATATCTATGTCGTGAATCATAAGATCCATAATCACATCTACATCTGCACCCCTTGGATTAAATATAGCCAATCTGTGTACTTCGGCGTACAAAGGCTTATTAATATATTTCTCTACCGCCAAAAAAGCAGGATTAAACCTTTCCACATGCCCGATCTGAAATACAAGCCCTTTCCTCTCTGCAATATCTAAAAGCTCCTCTCCCTCTTCCAAACTTTTTGCCATAGGTTTTTCAAGGAAGAGATGTTTGCCTTTCAGTAAAGCCTCTTTCCCTACTTCATAGTGAAACTGAGTAGGCACTACACAAATTACTGCATCACTGCTATCAAGTAATTCCTGATAACTCTTAAACGAATTTACCTTATATCTTTCAGCTATCTCAGCTGACCTTGCTGGATTTACATCAAAGATTCCGGAGAATTCAAACCTTTTATCTTCACTCAGAATATTCTTTAGGTTCCTCGTGTGTATCTCACCCAAATATCCTACCCCAACAACACCTATTCTAATCTTCCTCATCCGTTGAGCTTCTCCTTAAAACACCTCTTTTTGAACTGGTGAAAAATTCAATCAAATACTTTACATCGTCATTAAAGGGAAGTTCCTCCCTTAAAACTTCCAGAGCAGCGGGAATTGAATAGCCCCTTCTGTAAATAATATTGAAAGCCCTTCTCAGTACATTAATTCTCTCGCTATCAAACTTTTTTCTCCTTAAACCAACTATATTGAGCCCCATAACCCTGGCCGGCTCCCTCGCAATCATCATAAAGGGGGGAGCATCCTGCGTTAGTTTTACCCCAGCACCCACTATCGCATAGGCACCAATTCTTGTAAACTGATGGACTCCCACAAGACCCGAAATAAAAGCATGATCGTGTACTTCAACATACCCAGCAAGCTGAGCTGCATTAACTATAATACAATGAGATCCAACACGAACATTATGTGCAAGATGGGCATAAGCCATTATGTAATTGTTATTCCCCACTATGGTAAAATTGCCCTGCCCCGTTGCTCTGTGAATTGTTACATATTCTCTAATAATGTTATCATCACCGATTTGGACATAACTTTCCTCTCCTTTATAAGAGACATCCTGCGGATCCCCACCTATATATGCAAAAGAGTAAATCCTGTTGTTTCGACCTATCACAACATTACCCTCAATCCGTACATGAGAAGAAATTTTAGTACCCTCCCCGATGGTTACTTTTCCAGAAATTATTGAGTAGGGTCCTATTTCACAGTTATCCCCTATCTGGATCTCACCTTCCAAAATTGCTGTTGGATGTATCTTTTTCATTTCTCCACCTCTACAATTTGCGCCATAAGCTCGGCTTCAGCAACAATGTCTCCCATAACCTTTGCATAACCTTTCATTTTAGCTACTCTTCCTCCAAACCTTACCATTTCTACTTCAAAAACCAGAGTATCTCCTGGTTTTACTGGCTTTCTAAACCGAGCATTGTCAATACCAGCAAATAACACAAGCATATTTTCTGTTCGCTTCATTCTATTTAAAAGCAAAAAACCCCCAACTTGAGCCATGGCCTCAATAATCATCACACCCGGCATTACTGGAAATTCGGGAAAGTGACCCTGGAAAAACGGCTCGTTAATTGTCACATTTTTAATCCCGACCACTCTGTAATCACTCAAAGACTCGATCTTATCCACAAGTAAAAATGGATATCTATGAGGCATAACTTTTAACACATCGTATATAGAGAATCCTTTTCCCCCAAAATAGGCGTCTATTTCTTTTACAAGCTCCAAATGGGCAGCATGTCCAGCTCTCTCTAAAATGAACTTTCCTTTTACCCTCTTACCCAGAAGTGCTATATCCCCTATAAAATCAAGAACCTTGTGCCTTACAGGCTCATCCGGATAAAAAAGCCCACCCTTTGCTTCAAAGCCCTTACTCGTAACAACAATTGCGTTATCGAGACTTCCACCTTTGGCAAGACCTTGTTCAAAAATACCCCTTAACTCATCCTCAAGGACATAAGTCCTTGCCTTTGAGATTTCCTCAAAATAAATATCAGGACTCATTTTGAAAAAAGCATATTGATAATTTAAGATGGGATGACCAGGATAATGTAAGGCATAACTTATCTCAAAAAAATGGGATGGCATTGCTATAATCGAATATCCAGGAGTAATCAGGTTTACAGGTCTTTTAACTTCAATATATTCACGGTCTTTCTCTTGTTCAACAATTCCAGCGTTAAGGAACGATTCACAGAAGGTTCGTGAACTTCCATCCAGGGCAGGAATCTCTTTTCCATCAACTATTATATGGGCATTGTCTATTTCAAGCCCCCAAAGAGCAGAAAGTAAATGTTCAACGGTCATTATAATCGCGCCATCTTTTGATAGTGTAACACCCCTATTTATGCCCTTTACGAAAGAATAATGAGCAGGTATCACGACATCTTCCGGATATTTATGGAAAAGAATGCCGCTTCCCTCCTCAGCAGGTTCCACAACGACAACTGAAAATTCTCCCGAATGTAAGCCTTTACCCTTGAACTCTACTCTCTTTTTAAGTGTCCTTTCTTTCAACTTTTTCCTCCAGTTTCTTTAACCTCTCGTAAAATTCAGGAAGCCTATCCTGAAGAACCATAACTTTTTGTGCCACATGCCTTTCCATAGCTCTGAAACCCATATAAATACCGGGCTTTAAAATACTTTTTGAAACACCGGTCTTAGCCAGAATTATCACATTGTCACATATTTCAACATGATCAGAAATGCCAACCTGTCCCCCCATCATTACCCAATTACCAACCTTTGTGCTACCAGCAATTCCCGTTTGTCCTGCAATAACAGTATGCTCTCCAATTTCTACGTTGTGTGCAACATGTACTTGGTCATCTAATTTAGTTCCCCTCCTGATTCTTGTATATCCCATAGTTGCCCTGTCAATAGTTACATTTGCACCAATCTCACAGTCATCCTCAATGATCACTCCACCCACCTGTGGAATTTTAACATACCCTTCTTTGGTCTTGTAAAATCCAAAACCATCAGCGCCAATAACTGCACCAGAGAAAATAATTACGTTATTCCCGATTTCCACATCATCACCAATGTAAACCATTGGATGAATGATCACATTTTTACCCACTTTCACATTGTTGCCTATATAAACAAAAGGAAAAATCAATGAATTGTCACCAATCCTTGAACGAGAACCGATCACACAATATGGTGGCACTACAACCGAATGTGCTATTTCTGCATCAGGAGCAATACCCTGAGCAAAGTTTCTGGGTTTTTCGGAGGCGAAAAGGGAGAGAACTTTTACAAGAGCTTCATCTCTATTTTCCACAACTATTAAAGCCTTATACTTGCAGTTAACTGGCTCAAAAGTGGAAACAAGAACCCCGACTTCCTTTGATAAATCATATCTTGGATCGAATAAAAAAGTTAGATCATCTTTACCTGCCTCTTTTATAGGTAGCGGTTTACTTACAGGATAGTTAGGATCACCCTTTAAAGGAACTCCCAAAAATTTCGCTAAATCTTCAGCCTTCAAGCCTTATCCAGCTCCTTTATTACATGCAACACACCATCTACAGAATCAATCTCAAAGTCAGCACCCGAATTCACGGTTCCGAAAGTATTACCATACCTTGCGAACACAGTAATCATACCAAGGGTTTTCGCACCAATTATATCCCTTTCAGCCCAATCACCTACCATTAGAGTCTCCTGGGGAGCTACCCCCAATTTCTGTATTGCAAAAAGGAATGGCT
Source organism: Caldifarciminota bacterium (assembly GCA_039803305.1). Lineage (GTDB taxonomy): Bacteria > Hydrothermota > Hydrothermia > UBA1063 > UBA1063 > UBA1063. The sequence continues at coordinate 4,860 of JBDRYG010000024.1, read as the reverse complement.
CGGGTGCTGGTTTTCGCTTATTCGTATCTTCAAAAGCGACCACAACTTCAAAAAAGTGGTGGAGATTTGTCTGAACAAGCCTTGTCCACGCCTGCAGCCTTGGTGCATCAGAAACCACAGCCAACCTCTTTCCAAGCTTTAAAAGTTCCATCAGCGTATACACGACCTTGGGATAAAGGACCAAAGCACCTTCCTTAGCCCTTCTGTAGCCAACTATGCCCGCAGAAAGAATTTTATAATCTATTTCACCGAAATTTTCTAGCAAGAACTTATCAAAAACCTTCTGGTCCTCTATTCCTTCTCGATCGTAAACTTCATATATTTTTCTTATAGCCTCATCTTTTGACATTTTTAACCCTGCATCAATCATTGCTTCCACAGCACCAATTACAGCCATCTCCTTCATCTTCATGAAGTCTACGAGGGTATTGTCAAGATCAAACAAAACTGCTTTAATCATAACGGTAAATTATTTTAAGTCCTAACTCTCGCAACTTCAACAATTTTTGTTTATGAGTAAGTTAGCATATTATATAAACCAGATGAGTGGCACACGGTTAAAATCTTTACTGGGTTTTTTAGTTATCGGTTTTGCATTAATTCTTTGCTTCGGCACAATTGGCTATCACCTAATCGAACAAATGAGCTGGCTTGATGCTCTCTACATGGCGGTAATAACCATATCCACCGTCGGATTCCAGGAAGTAAAACCGCTCTCCGATGCGGGAAAATTTTTTACAATAGTTTATGTCATTTTTGGGCTTACCTTCGTTTCATATAATATTTTCAATATAGGACAACTTTTCTTTGAAAACACAATCGTAAATTTTTTAACTCGCAAAAATACGGGGGCAAAGGGCATGAAAAACCATTACATTATATGCGGTTTTGGTCGTATTGGCAGCATTGTAGCCCGTGAACTTCACAGAAAGGGCCAAAAATTCGTAATCATTGAAAAAGACCCTGAAAGAATAAAGATTTTGCAAGATAAAGAATATCCTTTTATTGAAGGAGACGCAACAGAAGAAGAAACTTTGATTAAAGCAGGAATAAAAGAAGCCAGAGGTGTTGCTTGCGCACTAAATGCAGATGCGGATAACCTTTATGTAACTTTAACCGCAAAGGAACTAAACCCGAATATTTTAATAATATCAAGGGCAGAGAATGAAAATTCAGTAAAGAAGATATTAAAAGCAGGCGCAACGAGGGTAATTACCCCCTACGAAGAGGGTGCATTAAAGATTGCTCAGTTTCTTACAGATTCCGAAACTCTTGACCTTGTCGACTTTTTTATCAAATCGCAACACCTGAGCTTCATAATAAAAGACATAGAAGTAGATGAAAAAAGCGAACTTGCGGGAAAATCATTAAGAGAATGCAGATTAAGAGAAAAATACGGCGCTTTAGTCATTGCAATAAAAAGAAACGATAAAACCATCATAAACCCATCCCCCGATGAGGTCATAAAAGCAAAAGATACATTGGTTGTTATAGGTGACCCTACAATGATTGAGAAAATGAAGAAATAGAAAGCACTAAACTTGGTTCCGCACTCGCTCCTCAAACTCAAACATTTAAATAAGGCAAAACATTCAAAAAACAGTAGTCATCATTGAATATGTCCACCTCAAAACCCGACAAGGCTTATTAATCAACGAAATCTTTTAACATATCTTTTGAGATTCGCCAGGTAGAGCAAATTAAAAGCTTTTTTGAGGTCCATCCCGAGTTCTTTATATTAATAAACATGCAAGAGAAGTTTATTGCTTTTTTCTTATTAATCCTGACTTACCTTGTATCTGGTATACCTTTTGGTTTAATCTATGTTAAGATTTTTAAAAAAACCGATGTAAGACAGGTTGGTAGCGGAAATATTGGTGCGACAAATGTCTTAAGGGCAGCTGGAATAAAGATTGCAGCTCTAACTGCCCTTTCAGATATCTTGAAATCTGCAATCCCTGTACTTATTGCAAAAAACCTTTTTTCAGACTCTCGTTATCCCTATTTAATCTGGCTAACTTCTATTGTGGGGCACTGCTTTTCACCTCATCTTAAATTCAAAGGGGGTAAAGGAGTTGCCACATTTTTTGGGGGTCTTTTTGTCCTTAGCCTTTCGTACACATTATGGGCTTTGATATTATGGCTGTTCATCATCGTCCTGACGGGTCATGTATCACTTGGTTCCATTACTGCTGTCCTGATCCCATTCGTCCTTTCACTTGTAAAAACCGACTATTCCAATGCAATCATTTACTTCTTGGGTAGTTCTATTATTATATTAAGGCATAAGGATAACATCTTAAGACTCTTGAAGGGTACAGAAAATAGATTCAAAATTCTTAGAAAATGAGCAAAATTGGGATTGTTGGCTCAGGGAGCTGGGGAATCACCCTTGGCGCTTTACTACTGGAAAAGGGAAATGAAGTAACTATACTTTGCAGAAACCAGGAGAAAAAGTTAGCCCTAGAAAAAACCAGGAGGGATCCTGTAAGACTTGGAGATTTCACAATTCCTGATGACTTGAACTTCAGTGCAGATCCTGAAGATCTAATAAATCAGGAGTACGTAATTATTGCGATCCCTTCAGAATTCTTAAGAGAATATTTGAAGAAAATTAAAAATTACATAGTAACGGACAAGCTAATCTCGGTGATAAAAGGAATAGAGGAAAAAACTTTTAAAATGCCATCGGAGATTATCAAAGAATTCTTCCCAGAAAAGAAAATCGCTGTTTTAAGCGGACCGTCTATCGCACGAGAAGTATTAGCGAAAATCCCAACAAGCGTTGTTGTAGCCTCAGTGGAAGAGAAATACGCACAAGAAGTACAGTTGCTATTTCATACTAACTATTTCAGAGTATATTTTTCGAATGATGTAAAGGGGTGTGAGCTTGGGGGTGCGACGAAAAACGTAATAGCAATTGCAGCAGGAATTCTGGATGGACTCGGATTCGGTGCTAATACAAAAGGAGCCCTAATAGTAAGAGGAGCTAGAGAAATAATGAGATTAGGAGAAAAATTGGGAGCACATCCTTTAACTATTTCAGGTCTATCAGGCATTGGCGATCTTATTACAACATGTTTTTCTCCATACTCAAGAAACAGGATTGTGGGTGAGGAACTTGCTAAAGGGAAAAATTTAGTGGAAATTCTAACTAATTTAAACATGGTCGCAGAAGGAGTTCACAGTTCTCACGTTATTTTTGAACTGTCTCGCAAAATTAACGTGGAAATGCCGGTTGTGGAAATGGTCCATAAAATTCTTATGGGTGAGATTACCCCCAGGGAAGCGATTGATCGAATTATGAATAGACCCCCAAAACCCGAGATTTATTAGGGGCTAAGTAAAAGTGTTTTTATCCAAAATACCATGTTTGCTTCACATAAACAAAATTACTTCAATTCCTTTGACTGACCAGGTGTTGCATTTTAAAATTGAGCTATGCCTTTAAAAATCTATAATACTTTGTCAAAGAATTTCGAAATACTGGAGCCTGTTTCACCTCCAAAAGTCGGAATCTATATGTGTGGAATGACTGTCCAGGATAGACCACACCTTGGACACATGAGAACCTTCCTTTTTGGTGATGTATTGAGAAGATACTTAGAATATAAAGGATTTGAAGTAATTTACATACAAAACTTTACAGATATTGACGATAAAATTATTCAAAAATCTAAAGAGCAAGGAATTGACTGGCGCCATCTTGGAGAAATTAACGTACAGGAATACATTGAAAGTGCAAATAAACTTAACTTAAAACCAGCCACATATAACCCAAGAGCTACGCAGTTTATCCAGGAAATTATTGAAATGATAGAATTACTGGTCAAAAAGGGCTTCGCATACGAAAGTAACGGAAATGTTTATTTCGATGTCCTAAAATTCCATGACTATGGTAAACTTTCCGGTAAGAAATTAGATGAACTAATCGAATCTTATAGAATTGAGCCTGATCCTAATAAGAAAAATTCATTTGATTTCGCTTTATGGAAAGCACAAAAGGAGGGAGAGCCTTACTGGCATTCACCCTGGGGAAAGGGCAGACCCGGGTGGCATATCGAATGTTCGGTAATGTCAACTCACTTTTTAGGCCAACCATTTGATATTCATATGGGTGGTCAAGATTTAATTTTTCCCCACCATGAGGACGAAATAGCACAGTCAGAAGCTGCCTTCGAAAAGGATTTCGCAAAATACTGGATACATACTGCACCAATGCTTCTAAAAGGGGAAAAAATGTCAAAATCTACCGGATTATATTTTGCTATTAAGGACCTTCTGAATCAATATACACCAGAAGCTATAAGGCTTTTCATCCTTCAAAAACACTACAGATCTCCAGCGGAATACATTCCCGAATTTCTTGAAGATGCAGAAAGAGCTGTCGATAGAATTAAAACTTTTTTAAAATCCATTCCGGATGTAGAAAAACCTGAGTTAAACGCAGAGTATATAAAAAAATTTGAAGAAGCTATGGATGATGACATTAACACACCAAAAGCTGTTGGAATTCTTTTCGAGATCATCAAAGCTGGGAATCAAAAAATCCAGCATGGTGAATTACCTGTGCAAGAAAAATCAACTTTGCTTTTTTTACTTGAAACGCTTGGATTTAACACGGTAAACATGAAAGCCAGCAAAATAGAAACTGACATAATAAAAGACCTTATCCGTTTAATTCTTGATGTCAGAAAAGAACTCCGGGCATCAAAAAACTTTTATCTTGCTGACCACATCAGGGAATCTTTAGAAAAATTGGGAGTCAAGGTCAAAGACACAAAGGAAGGATATTCCTTTGAATTTTGACTATAAGAAGGATGAGTTTTATAATTTTAGCAATAAGGAGGTAAAATGAGG
>JBDRYG010000023.1:0-23289 GCA_039803305.1 Caldifarciminota bacterium | reverse complement strand
CAGTCAATATTTTCTGAACATATAATCTTTTTCCCATGGGGAGCCCGAGTCCTCTTCTCTGTCCAATAGTATAGAAGTAATACCCCCTGTGCTTTCCAAGTACATAACCGTTTTTATCTTTTATCAGACCTTCTTTCTCTTCTAAACCCTGTTCTTTCAAAAAATCTCTATAATCTCCCTTTATGAAACAAACCTCTTGACTTTCGGATTTCTCAAAAATAGGCAAACCAAGCTCATGCGCAATTCTTTTAACCTGTTCCTTAGAAAGCTCACCAAGAGGCAGCAGTAACTTTTCCAAGGTCAGTTTATCCAGCAGAGCGAGGTAGTATTCCTGTGCCTTTTGTGGCCAAACTGCCCTTTTCAAATGCACCCCTTTATCGTCTCTCGCTATAACCGCATAATGCCCAGTGGCGATATAATCAAAGCCTCTGCTTAATGCAAAATCAAGTCCAAACCAGGTCTTTATCAGACGATTGCAAAATGCACAGGGATTTGGAGTTCTCCCTCTTAAATACTCTCTGACAAAATATTCAATTATAGTTTCTCTAAAGTATTCAGAAACATCCAAGATATCATGTGGAATTCCGAGCTGAGTAGCTACTCTCTGAGCGTCGTTCAAATCCTTTGAATGTTTCTCATTATGGAAAAGCTGTAATGATAATCCATAAACCTCAAAGCCTCTCTCCTTAAGGATATATGCAGCAACAGAGGAATCAACCCCTCCGCTCATCAGAACTACGACACGATTAGAAGGCATGAAAATAGAAGGTTACCTTAAATCCTGCAGGGTAATCCCGACCGCACCCTTATCGAGCATATCAATTACAGCCCTTTCAGAGTCATCTGGATTTATGTTTACTCCTCTTGTTGCATCAAGAAGTAAAAAAGTAAAAAAGTTAAACCTCAAGGCGTCAAGAACAGTAGCTTTAACACAGTAATCTGTTGCAAGTCCAGCCACAAAAACTCTCTGGATTCCATAACCCCTCAAAACTTTTTCAAGATTGGTCCCATCAAAACCAGAATAGGCTTCTTTATCTGGATGATCGGCCTTAGAAATTACAATTACATCATTAGGTAGCTTCAGTTCATCATGGAATTCTGCACCTTCTGTGTTTTGTATACAATGAGGAGGCCAAATACCACCATGCTCACTAAAAGATGAATGGTTTTCTGGATGCCAATCCCTTGTTGCAATTATTAAACCTCCGTGATTTTTAAATAACTCTATATAGTTATTTATTACCGGAACAACTTCATCCCCGTGGGGTACAGCAAGTGCCCCACCTGGGCAAAAATCTTTTTGAACGTCAACGATTATTAAAGCATCTTTATTTCTAAATCTCAATTTCATCTCTCATCCTCCTTTTCATCAAAAATTTCAATCTGAAATTTTTTGATTTCGTATCCCAAATGCTTATAAGCCAAATGCGTGGCTACTCTACCTCTTGTGGTTCTCTTAAGGAAACCTTCCCTTAATAGAAACGGTTCATACACCTCTTCAATAGTACCAGGGTCTTCCGATACCGCATGTGCCAGGGTTTTTATTCCCACAGGTCCCCCATTGAACTTTTCTATTATCGTTCTTAAAATCCTTTTATCCATCTCATCCAGTCCCCTCTCATCGACATCTAAATTGTTAAGAGCATACACCGCAATATTATGGTCAATAACGCCATTGGATTTGACCTCTGCGTAGTCCCTTACACGTCTTAACAACCTGTTTGCAACCCTGGGGGTACCCCTCGCTCTACGTGCAATCTCCATAGCACCGTCATCTTCGATTTTAATGTTCAGAATTTTTGCAGATCTCAATACAATTTTATATAAATCCTCTACACTGTAATAGTCCAATCTAAAGGACATACCGAACCTCGATATTAAAGGAGAGGTTAAAAGTCCAACTCTTGTTGTTGCCCCAATCAAAGTAAATTTGGGAATATCAAGTTTTATGGACTCTGCCCGAGGTCCTTTATCTATAACTATATCAATCTTATAATCTTCCATTGCAGAATAAAGATATTCCTCCACATTCCTGGGTAGGCGATGAATCTCATCAATAAAGAGTACATCTCGCTCATTCAAAGAGGTCAGAATACCTACAAGGTCCACTGGCCTTTCCAGAATAGGACCAGAGGTAGTTTTAATATTAACACCAAGTTCGTTAGCCAGAATATATGCAAGAGTCGTCTTGCCAAGACCAGGTGGGCCTAAAAACAGAACATGATCTAAATTTTCACCCCTCTTAAGAGCTGCAACTACAAATACTTTCAGATTTTCTTTAATCTTATCCTGCCCTATGAAATCATCTAAGATCTTTGGTCTTAAAGTTCTCTCTAATTCCCTGTCTTCCTCAAAACTTTTTGGATCAGTTATCCTCACCACTTCCTCCAAGTGCTTCTTTTATAATATCTTCAACGGAGGCAGACTTACCAAGTTTACTGAATGCTTTTTCGACAAGGTTTAACGCTTCCTGCTCTTTAAGCCCCAGCGAAACAAGTCCTGCAACTGCTTTAGCTTTTAAAGGCAAGTCCTCTGTCTTTTCACGCAATGATTTCACAAGGCCTTGTGACTCAAAAATAATTCTCTCTGCTCTCTTTGGTCCCACACCTTTGATTTCGGATAGTCTCCGCACATCAGCATTATTCAAACACTCCAGTAGCTCATCTATAGTTAGCGCAGACATAATTCTATAAACAAGACCAGAGCCAATTCCTTGTAATTTTATCAACCTTCTGAAGACTTCCCTCTCATCAGGGTTTCTAAAACCATATATCACATCCTCATCATCACCCTTAACCAGATATACAAAAAATGTTGACTTATCACTCACTTTAACCGCTGATGCATGAGCTGGAGTCAAGATGACCTCAAAGTAAATTCCATTAACATCTATCACCACTTTAAATCCACGCTTTGCAACAACCTTACCTTCCAGCGCGTATAGCATTTTTTAATTCCCTTAAATAAGCAAGGCAAACTCCCAAAGCATCGTATTCATGCTCTGAAAAATCGTTGGAAGTCCCAAGCAAAGTTTTTACCATGTAAGCTACCTGTTTCTTTTTGGCTCTCCCCTGCCCAGTTAAACTCAGTTTTACCTGAGTGGGTGAAATTTCTTTTATCGGAATCCCGTTCTGCGTCACTGCTAACATTATTACACCCCGAACTGCACCAAGTGTCAAGGCAGTTTTAACATTCCTGTAATAAATTGTACTCTCCATCACACCTATATCTGGCTTATATTCCTTAATCACTTCAGAAACCTGGGTATAAATGAAGCCCAATCGCTCACTTAAAGTCCCAACCGGGGTATAAATAGTTTTGGCAAACTTGATAACACCAAGATTGTCTATAATAACAATACCACTTGCTCGTAATCCTGGGTCAATACCTATAATAGTCATTAACTAAGATCTTGAGGCAATGGCCTGTAAAACACTATCGGGAATGTCAAAATTAGCAAAAACTTTTTGAACATCATCATTCTCCTCAAGAGCATCCATCAGCTTCAATATCTTTTCAGCTACCTTTTCATCTTCAATACGCACCGGTGATTGGGGCAGCATAGTGATGTCAGACTCGGAAATTTCTATACCCTTTTCCTGAAACGCCTTCTTAACATTTTCAAAATCCTTAGGTGAACAGTATACACAGAAAGAATCACCCTCGTCCTTCACATCCTCCGCACCCGCATCAAGGGCGACTTCTAACACTAAATCCTCATTTGCTTTATCCTTATCTATGTAAATTACACCCTTTTCCTCAAATTGCCACGCAACGCTACCAGGAGCTCCAAGGTGCCCTCCATGCTTTGTTAAAATATGCCTTATCTCTCCAGTTGTTCTATTTTTATTATCGGTTAAAACCTTTATCAAAAACGCAACTCCTTCTGGCCCAAAACCTTCAAAAACAGTTTCCACATATTCGACACCTTCAAGTTCGCCAGTACCCCTTTTAATAGCTTTTTCAATGTTCTCCCACGGCATATTGTTTTCCTTAGCCTTTTCAATAGCTAACCTGAGTCTTGGATTGTGCTCCGGGTCACCGCCTCCAATTCTCGCAGCAACAGTTATTTCCCTAATTAACTTTGTAAAAAGTCTACCACGCTGTGCATCTACTTTAGCCTTTTTATGTTTAATTTGTGCCCATTTGGAATGACCTGACATAATTCCACCTCCACTTTTAATTTACAAGTGTTTAAGTATAACTGAAAAAAAGGCTTTTTTCAACAGAAAATTTGTAAAAAGTTTTTATTATCTGGCAAGAAAAGTCTTTAATTCATCGACGGTGTCAATACCCACATAGGGTACTTCACCCAGCGTTTCTTTTAACAGCCTCCCAAGGACCCTCTTAGGACCTATCTCAACAAAGGTTGCCTCAGGAATTCTTCCAGCAACCTTCAAAGAATCAACCCATTTTACTGTTCCACATATCTGTTTTACAAGAAGATTTTTCAAGACTTGAGGATTAGTTTCAAGAACTGGCTCCACATTGGGGATCACAGGGACTCTGGGCATAGTAAATTTTATGTCCTTTAGGAATTCTGCAAATTCAGCCTGTGCGGGCTCCATAAGGGGTGAGTGAAAGGCATTGGAGACTCTAAGTCTTATTACCCTTTTAGCACCCGCCTCTCTTAACCTTTCTTCAGCAGTTTCAACATCTGTAAGATATCCTGAAATAACGACCTGAGAAGGAGAATTAATATTTGCGATAACAACTTTTCCCCTAAATTCAGAAATTACATTTTTAATCACCTCAATTGAAAGGCCGATAACCGCGCTCATAGCGCCAACTTCATAAACTTTATCCATTACTTCAGCTCTCTTAGCAACTACGCTTATAGCATCATGAAAATCTAAAGAGCCTGCAGCGAATAGCGCAGTTACTTCTCCAAGGCTGTGCCCCATAACAACATAAGGTTCGATACCTTTTTCTCTTAAAATCATGGCAATTGTTGCACTGTGCAAAAATATAGCAGGTTGCGTATATAATGTTCTTGAGAGGGTCTCTTCAGGCCCATTAAACATAGTATAACCAAGAGGGAAATTAAGCACATCTTCCACTTCTCTTAAAAGTATTTTTGCTCTATCGTATTCATCGTAGATGTCTTTAAACATTCCCACATATTGCGAGCCCTGCCCTGGAAACATAAAAATATACCTGCCCATATTTAATCCTCCTTTAGCAAAACGCCCCTTAGATACTCTGCTTCAGGAAAACCTGCAGGAACCAAATGGTCCCTAAAGTCCTGATGAAAGTACTCTACTATTCTGAAACTTCTTCCTTTTACCGCCGTCCCTTTACTGACTATTTCATGAACATGATCCCATTTTATGTGGTTGCTGCAAGAGAAGACACCAATAAAACCATTTCTGTTCAAAATACCAACAGAGTCTATGAGAAGATTTATGTAGGCTTTTATTCCGTTCTCGAGCTCCTTTGATCTTCTAACCATAGAAGGCGGATCAAGGACTATTAGATCGAATTTCAATTTTAAATCGGCTAACTCTTTTAAAAACTCAAAAGCGTCCTTCGTTTCAATAACAAATTTTTTCTCACTTAGATTATTTAACCGAATATTCTCCTTTAGTATACTTAATGCATCCGATGAAATATCTACCGCAAAAACTTTCTCTGCCTTAGGCGCTAACATAATAGAAAATGTTCCTATGTACGAGAAAACATCTAACACCAAACCTCCACTAAAATAATTAACGAGAATTTCCCTGTTTCTCCGCTGATCGTAAAAAAAACCGGTTTTCTGTCCGGAGACAATGTCAACATAAAACCTAAAACCACCTTCCTCAACTATAACTCTATTCAAGTTTAAACCATCTTTATTAAGTATAATTTCTTCTCGATCTGGAAGGCCCTCTTGTTTTCTTGAAAAGCCAGTGCTCTTTTCAACTATGAACTTAGGAGAGAAGGCATCATAAAGGGCCTTTATCAAATCTTCCCTACGAATTTCCAGCCCCACAGAATTTATTTGAAAAACGAGTCCCTCCCCATATGTGTCTACAATAAGCCCAGGAAGATCATCACTTTCGCTGTAAACGAGCCTATAGTAAGGGCTCTCGAATAGATCTTTCCTCTTTTCATATGCGACCAAAAGCCTTTCTTTTATTCCAAAATAATTCAACTCCTCGCGATTTCTTGAATAAAAGCGCAAAGCAATAGAAGATTCAGGATTATATATGGCACTTCCTAAAAATACACCCTTTCGGGTGTAGACCTCTACGCAGGAGCCTTTTTCCGCGTTACACTCCAAAACATTACCCGAATATACCCATGGGTGATTAAGATATTGAAATTCACTGCCCTTTACTATACATCTTTCCATTTTCAATCCCCAGAACTTTCATTTTATATCTTAATACCCTCTCCGAAATCCCCAATCTTCTTGCAGCCCTTGACTTCACAAATTTCTCCTCATTTAGAGCACTAATTATAATCCTCCTTTCAAAATCCCTAACCATCTCAAAAAGATTTTCACCCGATGGTTGAAAAACCGTTGAAAGTACATCTTTTTTTGAATAATCCCTAACAGCCTCAGGCAAATCCTCCACGTCAATAAAATTCCCCGAAGTCATAACACAGGCTCTCTCAATTATGTTACTGAGCTCCCTTACGTTCCCTGGAAACGGATATCTCATCAAAATATCCATTGCATCTTTTGTGACCCCTTTTACTTCTTTCCCTTCAACCATACTGTACTTCTTTAAGAAGTATTCAATTAGTACAGGAACATCTTCGCGCCTCTCTCTGAGAGGTGGAATGACTATCTCTATAATGTTAATCCGATAGTAAAGATCCTCTCTAAAAACGCCTTCTTTAATGAGTGAATGTAGATTCCTATTTGTTGCTGTTATCAACCTAAAATCTACCTCGATCTCAGATTGACTCCCTAACGGTCTAAATCTTCTCTCCTCTATTACCTTTAGGAGTTTAACCTGAAGATCTCTCTTTAGTTCACCAATTTCATCAAGAAAAAGAGTACCACCTTTAGCTTTAGTAATAAGTCCTTCAGAATCTCTTTCCGCACCTGTAAATGAACCCTTTCTGTACCCGAAAAGTTCTGCTTCCATCAAAGTTTCGGGTATAGACTGAAGATGTACATCTATGAAGGGACCTTCTTTCCTTCTGGATAACTTGTGAATAATTCTTGCAAGCAATGTTTTACCCGTTCCGGTTTCACCGAGGATAAGGCAGGGCGCATTAGATTTCGCAGCCTTCAAAGCCTTTATGAGAATCTCTTTAGTTTTTTGCGACTTGTATATAAACCCCAGGCCTTCTAAGGACCCAACCTCTTCAACAGTTTTTAGCTCCACTTCTTTTTCATATCTATTTAGAGCATTGTTTATTTTCTTTACCAGATCATCCAGAATAACAGGCTTCACTATATAGTCTTCAGCACCTTTCTTTAATGTCTCAACAACTACGTCTACATCAGAAAGAGCAGAAACCATAATAATAGGAATAATTGGATTTAGCTCTTTAATCCTTCCAAGTAATTCAACACCACTAAAATCCGGAAGGCGTATATCCAATAGCACTAAATCAAAAGAAAGGTTATCCATTAAGTTCAGCGCATCTTGAGCCGTTGTAGCTCCTCTACACTCATAACCTTCTTTTTTCAGGAAATTAACAAGCAAATCTAAAGCTAACTTATCGTCCTCAACAATTAATATTCTAAACTTTCTCCTATCCATTTCTAACCACAAGTATAACCCTTGTACCTTCGCCAAACTTACTCTCTATTTTCACATCCCCACCAAGAGCCCGTGCAATTCTTCTTACAAGTCCCAACCCAAGACCAGTACCAGAACTTTTTGTCGTAAAAAAGTAATCAAAAGCTTTAGAGAGTACCTCAGGTGTCATTCCCGGGCCATTATCTTCAATTTCGAAACTTGCATACTCACCTTCTGAATGAGCAAAAATCTTTATTACCTTATTTTGAGCATTATTAGAAAAAGCTTCGGTGCTGTTTCTTATTATATTTGATAAAGCATGTTTTAACAACGTCTTATCACTTATTATATTCTTCACTTTAATACACTTTTCGACACGCACACCATTTACTTTCATTTCTTCCTCGAAATCCTGTAAAACTTCATTAATTATAGATTCAACGTCTAAAACCTCTTTACTAACCTTAAGCGGCCTATTAATATCTCTAAACCGGTCAATCGCTTCAAGCATCCTGGATATAGATTTTTTCATCAGTTCTACTTGCTCGTACGAAAGACCTTCTTTTTCAAGCAGTTGAATTATCATACTCAAGCTGTTTAACGGATTCCTTATCTCATGAGCTACCTGCGAAGATAATGCAGCTACTTCCCTCAAATATCTTGCTTCTTCCCTTTCTTTCAAAGCATCTATTTCAGTTTGTCTTAATCTTTTTTCTGAAACATAGAAAAAGATTATTACCGAACCAAAAACGAGAAGCTCGAGAAACAATAAAAAAATCATCCCATAAACAGTACTTTTCAATAAAGAATTAAGATGAAAGTTAGAATACCCACATAGAACCCAGAACTCATCAACTTTTTGGGTATATTCTACTATTGGATAAAACGGTGAATAAATAACCCTGTAGGCACCGTCAACAAGGCTGTCAATATTACCTATAGGAAGGAACCCCTCGTATTTCGATTCCCAGACTTTAATTTTACCTCCCTCTATTATCACTGAGTAATCAAGATTTGTGGACTCTACAATAGACTTAACAGCGCGCTTCAACTCGTTCTCATCTTTATACGAACTCCTTACAGCCTCACTAATAAAATGGGAACGAAGCCTAACATCTTCAAGAGCTACTTCTGCAAAAACCTTTCTTTGACGCAAATAAAAACCAAAGAAAATTAAAATAGTGAAGATTAGAACTCCAATAATACCCGAAATAAGTCTATTGAAGCTCATTACCGAGGTTTGCCTCTCTTAAACTCTCCTCTAACACGAGTTCTTTCTCTGTAACTTGTACCTTCTCGTCTCATCCACAAAGGGAATCCATTCAAACTCCTGAGCTCCAACATGTTTTTCGTTCTAAAGTTATACAGAACCCTAGCTACAATTAGTTCTGTGTCTTCACTTTTAAAAATAGAGCCTTTTACCTCGCATGTATCACCTTTACGGGGCAGATCCTCAAGAAACCACGGTGGACCAAGCACTACAATTTTCTCTTGAGAGAATTGCGGTGACGAAACCCGTAATGCTACGTGCTGTGCCTCTGAACCCTCGATTTTGTCAACAAAAACATCCATCACGACAACCTTTAAAGTCACAGTGTCACTCACTGAATAAAAATACTTGGGTAGAGTAAAAAGAAATATTAACAACACTTCCACTGTCTCACCCCCTAAAAATTAAAATAAAAACCGGCACTCCAAAAAGTTTCATGAAAAGTATATAAATCAAAATCCGAGAAATTCTGTGTGTAGGAGAAGGTTCCATTCAAACCAAATTCAAATACGCTATCTATAAGGGTTAACTTTAAGTTAGCCTGTCCACTAAAATATCTATCATCTCTAAGAATAAGAGATGTGAGTGTATCTTGTAATTCATAATGCCGAATCTGGTAAAGAATCCCAACACCAAAGCGCAACTTAGATGCGAACACACTTACCCCTAAGGTGTGAGCCGGACCTTTATATGCATAAGTCTCACTGTTTAAAGGATCGTTAACATCTACAATACCTCTGGCGCTTACTAAAGTCCAGGATGGCCTAAATCTATATCCAAACTCGTAGTACAAACCAACACCATCAAATAGGTTCCTTGCAACCCTTATTGAAGTATAGGAAGTCAAAAAAAGATAATCATCGTAAATAATTGTTTCACGGGGTAGATGGCCAGATCCACCAGAACTAACTAATCTCCCTTGATAAAGATTCCTTATCCCCATTTTCTCAGCAAACATGAAAGTGAAACTTAGAAACTCTGAAGTACAGTAAAGTTCAGGAAGCAGGTCAAATGCAAAACTATTTCCACTTTTCGTATAGGTCAAGTAAAACACATCCCTTAAAAGGAGAAAGTCTGTTAAATATACTTTATGACCAAAGTAAGGCTCAATTTGAAAGAAAGAATATGTAGAAGATATGTTATAAGACATAGTAGCCCCAAAATCCATGTAGCTTCCCGGGTTTAAAAAACTTTTAAACCTTGAAACACCAATCTGGGGCTTTAGCTGATTATACTCGGGATTAAATGAAAACAAAGTACCTGAGACATTAAAAGAGTAAACAAGATCAGCGCTTTTCGTAAAGTTTCTTAAGCCAATCCCAATATTGTAGATTTTTTCGGTTTTTCCGGTCGAATCAAGAAAAAAATTATCCGTGTGGGTATACGAAAAATCCATAGATAAGTATGTTACCGTTAGTATCATCAGAAAAACCATTTTCCTCCTCCCTTATTATAAAATAAATTCGGGGCTTTTCCAATTTTACGGAAAAGCCCCACACAACATTCACTTATCTTACCTTCCCTTTCTGCTTCTGGTGGGTGTAGTCACGCCCCGATTTGTTCCTTCTCTTGGGCTCTGAGATCCAGAAACCCCAGTACTCCCTCCCTGGCAGCTTCCGTCTCTCAATCTTAGTCTCTCTCTTTCCCTAATTTGCAAAGAATCAGGAACTCCATCACCATTTTCGTCACGAATTCTAAGTCTTAAAGTATCTCTAACCTGATTACGAGCCTTTTCTGCAGAGCCTACTTCCTTTTGAACCGTTATCTCCTTTTTCCTTGTGAAAATCCTTTTAAATATATTGGTCCTTGTCCCCTCACCTTTCACCACCTGATGCTCAACATTTAGCTCATTTGTGGTTCCCCTATTCTGAACCTCATTTTGAACTTTTATTTGAATTGTATCACCCTGGTTTCTTGTCCTCTCATGAACCCTCATCATAACGCTATCTCTCACAATTTTTCCTGAGTCTGCATGTATCCTCAGCCTCAAAGGCCTCTGGGTTGAATCCGACGCTACTTGGGCATTTAGAGCCCCGATACCCATCATGCTGAGAATTATTATGGTTATGTACCTCATAGTTAACCTCCTTTTTGATTTTTTGTACTCTCTTTATTTTTCTTTTCATGTCAAACTCTAAAAGAATAACTGCAAAGAATGTGCCAAATTTTAATTTGGTTTTTACGGCAGTTCCGTAGATTTTTTCGACAATTTTGTCGAACGAAGAATGAATATTGTCGACTTCACCTGGCGATATTTGAAAAATCCTATACAGGGTTTTATCCTTTAAAATGAAACAGGTTAGGCTGATGAAGGATTTTAATTTTTTTGACTTTTTTGACCTCCTTGCAGAGCACCTTACAAAAGAAAGAACACTCTACATTTTGTACGTAGAGTCTTATTATCTTAGAAAAATTAAGGACATATTGTTAGAAAACCTCAACGCGATCCCTGAATATATCTCCGGTTTTTCTTTTCATAGCAATGGATTTCTCTTAATTGTAGAGGATCCAAAAATAACACTTGGAATAATAAAAAACAAACTTAAAGAGCACTACAATTTTCCTGTAGGTTTAACACATGGGAAAATACCTGTGAAAAAGGTGCCCAAAAGTGTCCCTGGATTATTTCATGAGATCTTTATACAAATAAGCAACAAGAGAAGATATATCCCTTTGCCATCCGAGAACGAAATTCCAACTTTTATAGATAAGTTAAAAAGACAGGAAAGTATTAAAGTTGACATAAATCCACAAAACGCAAATTTTATCATCGATTATCTTAAAGCGATCCTGGAATCTAAAACGAAGGTAATAGAAAAAAATGGGAAGTTCTTTTTAAAATTTAAAAACGAGAACGCATTTAGAGAAGTAGAAATCATCTATGATAAAGAGAGCCCAGAAGTAAGGCTAAATAGAATCGGTATCGAAAGTGCTCAAAAAATACTTGAATCATATTTCATATCCCAATCTATACAGAGAGCTGCATTAGAATTTTTGATTTATCGATCAGTGGGAAATTTTTCACTCTTTATGCTACTTCTGGATTTTGGAGTAAAAAATGGTATTTTTGAATGGGATGAAGAAGCAGGTTGGGTGCTTAAAAAAGAGAAAACTCATCTTTTTAACGAACTATACCCTATGGAAAATAGAATTAATTATGACCTACTCAATAACAACGAAAAATTAGTTTTTTATACACTGATAACCTCTGGTCATGAGCTCTACCTTAAAGACCTTTATACTGCAATAAATGAATTAACCGGTAAAGAGCTAAAAGATGCTATAAAAAGCCTTCAGGATAAAAAACTTGTGATATCTGATCCTCAAAAGATTTTCACAACACATCCCACAATTGATGAAATCATTGATCAAAACTTCAGAAAAAGTAGAATAAAAGACATCCACAAAAAACTCGCAGAGATACTCCATAAAAGGAGAATGAGTGGTGCGAAAATTCCTGCATGGCAAATAGCCAGGCACTTCGAGCTTTCGGGTGATAAAAGAGGAGCCTTAAAATATTACACAGAGTCAGCAGAAGAAGAGCTGAAAAATGGTAATTATGATAGGGCCCTCGATCAGGTAAACAGGGCTTTAGCACTTTGTAAAACGCAAAAGAAAAAGGCAGAGCTCTGGAAAATAAAAATCGATGCAATAATAGAAAAAGGGGACTTAGGTTCTTTACCAAGTATTTTAAGAGAAACAGAAAAGCATTATAAAATAAGCTCTATTATTAACTACAAAACTAAAAAGGTAGAAATGCTAATTTTGCTTGATAAAATAAGGGATGCTGAGAAAATTCTTAAAAACCATGTCCGTTCACGAGGACCTTCGAATCAAAAATTATTTTTACTCAAAGTAAAGTGCGATTTGTTACTGGAAAAGCTATCAGAAAGAGAAATTATATTAATGAAAAAGCTAACTCAAAACACGAACGTGGAAATCAAAAGAGTTCTTCTTGAACTTTTAGGTGACATCTCCATTTATATGGGTAATGTCCACGAAGCTATTGATTATTATGAACAAAGTCTTAAATTACCCGCAAAGCCATGGCACTCCCTTGAAACAGAATTGAAACTATGCACAGCTTACTTTTTAAATTTCGAATTCTACAAAGCCTTCTACTTTTTAGAAAAGATTTTGTGGCAGTCCAACGAGCTGAATCATACACAAGCAAAAAACAAGATACTTCAGGGAGTGCTCAGATTCTACCTGGTTCTATTACCTCAGAAGTCCTTAGAAAAGTTTTTCAGGTTATTTCTCGAAGATTTGACACGCACATACAGTTCTAACTTTAATCTCTTCCGGTATTTAGGAATATACTACTTGAAGAAAAATGAAATCAAAAAAGCTATTCCTTTATTAGAAAGAGACCTCGAGAATACGAAAAAATCGGGAAACCTTTATGAATACAATCAGACACTTATTCACGTGGCAATGCTACTGGCACAATTTGGAGAAACTGATCTCGCTCAAAAATATATTAGTCAGGTTAAAAGCAGAAGCAAGTTTATAAATCAGCAAAAGGAAATTTGTGAAATGTTATTAAAATTGAAAGAGGGCGAAGAGATTGACTTTCACACATTAGAATCTCAAGTCTTGCTTAATGGGGCTAATACTCTCATCTTCTACCGCCTTACAGGACAAATAGATAGCCCCGAAATCAGGGAAATTCAAGAAAGACTTTCAGAAAAAGTTCATCTATTCCGTACCATTCTTGAGGAACTTGACTTATTAGCTGATTAAACTCACTATGGACGAATACAGAGCAGCCTTATGGTCCATAAAGGGTATTGGTCCCAAATGTTATACGAAACTACTACAAACTTTTGGATCCCCTCCTGCTATATTTGAGGCACCAGTAAAGGAACTTAAAGGAATATTAAGCGAAAAAATCATTGAATCAATAAAATCTGTAACTCCAGAGAAGATATATCAAATCAGGAATCAGCTCAATTCGATCAATGTTCGAGTAATTGACTTTACATGTGATGAATATCCTGAGCACTTCAAACATTCAGAAATATTTCCTCCCGTTCTTTTCCTAAGAGGTCGTAACCTAAACTTTCATCGAAAAATAATTGCAGTTGTAGGAACCAGAACACCTTCTTGGTACGGCATTGAGGTAACAAAAAAATTAGTGAAAGAACTGGTAAGAAACGGTTTTACGATAATATCTGGCGGTGCAAGAGGAATTGACACTGTTGCTCATAAAAGTGCATTAGAAGAAGGAGGAACAACAATTGCCATAATGGGCTGCGGTTTCAATTTCTTGTATCCCCCTGAAAATAAAGAGCTTTTTAACAAAATAGCAGAAAATGGAACCTTAATATCTGAATTTTCTCTGGATACCAAACCTTTACGTGAAAATTTCCCAAAACGAAACAGAATTATCGCAGGGCTCTCTGATGCTGTAGTTGTCGTGGAAGCAGGGGAAAAAAGTGGTGCACTAATTACAGCTCGATGGGCAGCAGAGCTTGGTAAAGATGTGTATGCAGTTCCTGGATCAATCCTATCTCCTTTTTCCAGTGGAACAAATAAATTAATTTCTCAAGGCGCAAAAATCTTGACAAATTTCCAGGATATTTTTGAAGATTTTGGTCTGTTGCCAGCAAAATTCCAAACTTTTAAGCAAATTAAAATTACCCCCGAACAGAATCAAGTTCTAAAAGCACTTAACGAAGAACCACTACATATAGACCAAATTCTCAATAAAACAGGCCTAAACATACACGAACTTCTCTCACTTCTTTTTGAACTCGAACTGAAAAACCTGGTAAAAGAATTACCAGGTAAGTTTTATGTTAAAAATCTAACTTCACCTGAGTAAGTTATAAATCGTACTCAATGCATTTATCTTGTAATATAGCTCAGAATGATCTGTATCGTAGAAATAATAACGGTTCAGGGGGTAACCATAAGCATTTGCAGACTCAAGGGGCACAAGTCCGTCACTGTCTCCGAACCCCATGAATGAAAGTAGTCCGCTTCCTGTAACATAGTAAAATGGG
Source organism: Caldifarciminota bacterium (assembly GCA_039803305.1). GTDB lineage: Bacteria > Hydrothermota > Hydrothermia > UBA1063 > UBA1063 > UBA1063. The sequence continues at coordinate 8,326 of JBDRYG010000023.1, read as the reverse complement.
TGTTTAGATGAAATAGAATATCCAACAAAAGCATAAACCCTGGACCATCCAGGGTAATTACTATTCAGTGCATCAAGATAAGGATTACCTCCGAAAAGGTAAAAGTGAACGTACATTGCCCATGTCCAGTAGAGGTTATCCCATTTAAGCCATGGATTTATCGGAACCACAAATGGGACCACATATCCACCGAAAATCAGGTTAGCAAAAGGAGTTCCGTGATGCGGTGTGCCCAGGGTAATTAGTCTCTTTATAACCTTATTTGATGGCTTGTAATACTTTGCGTAAACCCTTGCAACAATGCCTCCCATTGAATGGGCAATCAAAATAACAGTATCACTGGAAGCAAAATACCTATTTATATATTGTGATAAATAGTAAGCTGAATAGCCATATAAATCATAGTCAGGATCATACGCATAGGCATAAAATTCGTATTTGTTTTCCAATCCCATAGTAGTAAGATACTTAACAACCTCTTCAGAAACTCCCTTCGCATATGAATATAAATCATTGTTCCAAATAGGGATTTGCCATCCATGAATTATTACAACGGGAATTTGACCAGGAGGCGGTGGGGTCACATTTTCGGACATGGTAAAAGCACCGTTCTGGTGCTTAAGAATGTAAAACTTGCAAGAGAAGGCTTTGGATTCATAATCTGGATTTCTTACAAGCCCAAAGCTGATTTTTATTTCATCAGCCTCTTTTATCCCGGAAACTTCTTTTAAAAGATATGGTGAGATTTTAAAGTAGACATATCCTCCCTCTCCCTTCACAGCTTTTGCTATCCAAGGAAATTTTAAATTATTGTTAAAATATACCAGGAAATAATCATAAGCTTCCACAAAATCTTTAGATAAAAACCCAATTCTTAGCTCTTCGCCTTTATCCATCCTGTTCCAAATGGTTTTTCCAATGGTTATGGAATAACGTTTAGAAATAGCCTTCGCATTTATGTGTTTGAATCCATCATCAGGAATTTCTGTAAATTCATAATCTACAGACTTTACTAAGTCGCATATACTTTCCGGTATCTCCAAAATCAATTCATCTCCGAGGTACATCTGAACATATTTAGCTGTTTCACTTTCACCGCTTTTTTCGATATCTTCATGTAGCGCTTTTTGACAACCAGACGATATTAAAAACACCAAAAGTACTAGTAGCGATATATAAGATTTAATCTTGCTACGCATATTATCCCCCTTTTTCAACTAAGACCCCATTGATTTTAAGAAAATTTTCCGAAGTTTCCCTAAACCTCTTATCTTCATAATCTTCAATATATACCACTCTACTTATACCAGAAGCAACAATTAATTTTGCACACTCCATACAGGGCAAAAGCGTTGTATAGAGAGTCGAACCACTAATATTCGTACCAGCCTTCAGTGAAAAGGCTATAGCATTTTGCTCAGCATGAACCTCGTATCGGGAGTGGATAAAATTTAAACTATAAAAATCAACTTTCTCCTCTGAAGCAATTATAGTCTTTATGGATTCTTGTAACTTATCTTGAAAAAAGTCAAGAAAATTAGGTGTATACTTTCTAAAATAGGAGAATTTGTTTTTTAATTCACTAATTACCCGGCCAATTCCAAACTGAGAGCAAACTCGACCAAGATCATATTTCTTTTGTTCAACAAATTCAAGAACTTCTTGAAGCTCATTACACTGGGGAAAACCTGAAGGTGTTCCATTGTATCCCATGGAAACGATACGATTGTCCTTAACCACAAGGGCTCCCGTTTTGAAAAATGAACACGTACTTTTTTGAGTTATTATTCTAAGAATATCCAAAAAAGTTTTGTCTTCCAGCACAGCTCACCTCACAGTTATCCTTTTGAGAAATCTCCATCCAGTGTAGCTCCCTTTTGAATCCTCTGCATAAGCATAAATATTGAAATCACCTGTTGCTGTGTAAACGTGGGTAAAATTAAAAATAGTGCCGGAAGGTTTAAACTCTGAAAATTCACTAACAAAACTATCCCCAAAATCCAACCGGACTCTTACTATGTCATTTTCTGGATCCACTACCCTTAATTTGATTTCAAAAGAAGTTTTTGATTGCACTGTGTCAGGAGCAGAAATTAATAAAATCTCAGGTTCCATGTTTCCGGCTGGTTTACATCCTGATGCAATAATAATTATAACTAATAAAACCACCGAAACTCGATAGTACATAATCAATAATAAAATATTTTAACTCGTCTTGCCAAACTTTTCAAGCCCCTCACAAATTTAAATAAATCACAAGACAAATAACTGTGCAGAACACAAAACCTTCTTATTTGACAACATCTACACCTGTATATGCTATGCAACTTAATCCAATTTTTCAACCCGTTAAAACCTTTTACAGATTTCGAAAGTTAGCCCTTAAAATCTGTATATGGGTTTATTTAGAATTTCACCCAGAGACATCATAGATATTGGTTTAACCACGGTCATTATTTATAATATCTTGAAACTTTTCAAGGGAACTAGGACTATCTACATAATTATTGGACTACTTACAGTGTTATTCCTCTCCGTTGTTTCAACTTTCTTTAACTTAAAAGGTGTGATGTGGCTTTTATCTGCTTTCACAAGATATGGACTTCTCGCCTTAATAGTAATTTTCCAGCCGGAGATAAGAAAAGGCCTTGCTATTATTGGAACAGGGCCCTTTGTGGGAGAAAAAAAGAGGATTGGACTTCCTGAGATTCAGGAAATAGAAAGGGCCGCAAAATTACTAATTCAACGTGGGCTTGGCGCTATTATGGTAATAGAGAGAGGAATGAGACTGGAAGATCTTATAATTGAACATGGATACAAATTAACAGCGACCCTTTCCGCCCCCCTTTTGGTATCTATATTTTTACCCGATAGTCCTTTACATGATGGAGCAGTCATCATTAGGGGAAATCAAGTGGTAGGTGCAAGAGTCGTCCTACCTCTGTCACAAGTAGGATTAATCGATGGTAGTTTAGGTACAAGACATAGAGCAGCTCTTGGAATCACTGAACATACAGATGCCCTGGCAATAGTAATATCAGAAGAAAGGAAAACCATTAGAATTGCTCAGAAAGGTGTTCTCTCAGAGGCATTAACTTTTGAAAACTTAAGAAAATACCTCGAAGAGATACTCATTCGCGGAATATGAAGATATTAAAACAAATTTCAGAAAATCTGCACCTGAAAATTATATCTCTAATTCTTGGCTTATTTGTCTGGGTTAATGCGATAACCGACGATATTTCTCTCTACAAATTGAACTACGAAATTATTTATGTTTTTCAGGACCTTGGCGACACTCTAATGGTCGTAAATGAACTTCCACAAAAGATTGAAGTCACCCTAAAAACCACAGGGAAAAACTATATAAAATTGAGATTTTCAAAAAGGCTTATAATAAAAAACGCGGGAAAAATTAAATATGGTACAAATATTATTCCCATTTCTCAGGAGGATATCCCCGTATCTTTGAGAGAAACTGAGATTTTCAGTGTCAAGCCCGAACAAGTAATAATCGAGGTAGATCGCATAGAAAACAAGAAAATTCCCATACTTCCAGGGCATATAGAATTAAGTAACGAACTCATAGAGATCAGGGAGAGTAGCGTACATCCAGAATCCATACTAATCTCAGGTCCCTCGAGTCTTATCAGGAAGCTTCAGTATATTCTAACAGAACCAATAAGTATTAGAAGCTTAAGTGATACTCTTCACTCCGTCTCAATTAACGTCTTGCCTAAAAGGTTCTTCAAGATAGACAGTACATTTAAAAAAGTTACTGTAAAAGTACGACTGGATACCCTAACCCAGGCAACTTATGAGTTAAAAACGAGATTCAGAGGGAAAACCTTAAAAGTTATAGTAGTAAAACCCTTAGCACTACATTTGGAACCACAAGACTTTAAGGTAAGATTCGTGCCCATAGACTCAACCCCTGAAATGAAATTCTATAAAGTGGAAATAACACCGCCCGCACGGGTGAAAGTGAAGTCAATCGAACCAGAGATTATTTCAGTACCATGACCTTTAAATCATCCCACCATCAATAATATATACCTGCCCTGTAATAAAAGATGCTTCCTCGGATACTAGGAAAGCAACGAATTTTGCAATGTCCTCTGGTTTGCCGAAACGCTTTAAAGAAATCTCCTTAAGGTACTCATTTTTTATTTGCTCTGGTAATGCATCCGTCATCGATGTCTCAATAAAACCCGGCGCTAAAGCAAGAACTCTGATTCCCCAGCCTCCGACCTCTTTAGCAAGAGATTTGGTAAATGCAATAACTCCTGCTTTTGATGCAGCATAATTGGTTTGCCCAGCGTTACCCGTTATACCAACAACCGATGATATATTTATTATAACCCCTCCCTTTGCTGAAACCATGGGTTTAAGGACCGCATGAGACATATTCATAGTGCCAAAAAGATTTATCTTTATTACTTCCTCCCAATCCTGTGGATTCATCCTTACAAAAAGTTTATCTCTTGTTATCCCTGCATTATTTATCAGGGCATCTACTCTACCAAATTTTTTAAGGACCTCATCTACCGCTTTTTTACAGGCATCATAATCAGAAACATCCAGTACTAAAATCTCTGCATCAATACCATTCTCTCTTAGGCTTTCTTTCGCCTTTTCGAGTTCATCCAATTTCCTTGCCGTAATCACTGGCAAATAACCATGGTTTCCAAGCTCTCGAGCAATTGCAAACCCGATCCCTCTTGAACCACCTGTAATTATAGCAACTCTCTGCATAATACTCCTCCTGTTATTCTGCTTTACTATACTTATGTGCTATTCTTAATGGCTCTGGAATTCTATAATGAACGGTATTCTCCAGAACCACTTTAACTGCAGTCTCCAAATCCACCATGTGGCCTTGGGATACATAGATAGGCTTACATCTATCTTTAGTTACAAGACAGGCACCTATTACCTTATCGTCTTCCCCCAGAAGGTAAGTATAAAAGCCCCTTTTGAGAGGCGGGATTTCACATCTTCCATAAAGCTTTGACTTTGCAGCCCCGATAGTTGGCTTGTTGAGCAAAACACCTAAATGACATGCCACACCAAAACCGCGGGGATGTGCTATCCCTTGTCCATCAACGAGGAGTATATCTGGCTTTAATTTTAACTTTTCATAAGCTTCCAGTAAAAACGGTACCTCTCTAAAAGCCAGGAAACCTGGTATGTAGGGAAAGTCAATTTTTTTAGATACAGCTGATATTTCGACTACGTTGAACTTGCGGTCAATAACCACAATCACACCTTTCCCATGATCAGATTTGTACGACACATCACATCCACCCACAAATTCATAATCATGCAGAGCATTTACGGTAATAAGATGTTTTCTTAGTTCCTCCTGGATGCTTTTAAGAGTTTCCAGATTTACGGAGGTATTCCTCATAAATTGTCTTTAACTCTTTCTCTTCCACCTCAACTTCCTCACCTGTCTCCATATCCCTAACCTTTACCTTACCTCTCTTGATTTCATCTTCTCCAACTATAATCGCCTTCTGAGCCTTTATTCTGTCACCAATCTTAAGCTGTGCCTTAAGACTTTTAAGCTCAAAACACATATCTGAAGGGATGTACCAGTCTCTTAATTTCTTTAGGAGTCTTATTCCATACCCCCTTTCCATCTCACCAACAGTTGCTACAAAATAAAAGGGTCCTTTTAGCTTTGGTATTAGATTCTCAAGGGCAAGGGTAACCCGATCCAGTCCAATCGCAAATCCCATAGCAGGTGTTGCGGGTCCACCCAGTTCCTCCACAAGTTTATCGTACCTACCGCCTCCACAAACCGTATCCTGAGCTCCCAGCTCTTTAACCTTAATCTCAAAAACGGTGTGAGTATAGTAATCAAGACCCCTTACAAGTTTTGGATTTACAACAAAATCAATACCCCATCCTTTAAGATAAAACTGGACCTGCTCAAAATACTGGAAAGACTCTTTGGAGAGAAATTCAAGGATAATGGGTGCATCCATCAATTTTGGTGCATCCAATTCACAATCCAGAATTCTCAATACATTAGTAGATTTCCTCCGGTTACAGGTCTCACACAGAGTCAACTCCTTAAGAAACTCCTTTTCTTCAATGTAGTCCAGCAGAGAACGCTTATATACCTCTCTTTCTTCAGGCGTCCCAATAGAGTTAATTTCCAGTTGGAATTCTTTCAAACCCATTTCCTTCAAAATTCTTACTGCCATTTCTATCATCTCAGCGTCCAAAAGCGGGTCCTTTATTCCTAGCGCCTCTGCACCAATCTGCCAGAACTCCCTATATCTACCCTTTTGAGGTCTTTCAGCTCTAAACATATTCATTAAATAGGCAAGTTTAATTGGAGGGTGGAGTTGATTTTCTAAAAAAGCTCTGATAATCGACGCTGTCCCTTCAGGTCTAAGGGCAAGAAGCCTTTCGCCTCTATCTTGAAATGTGAACATCTCTTTCTCGACAATATCAGTTGTTGAACCTATGCTCCTAGAAAAAAGCTCCGCATACTCAAAGGTAGGAGTAATCATAAATACATAACCATAGCTCTCGAGAATTTTCCTGGCCTTTCTAATAAGGCCATCCCTAAATTTTTCTTCATCAGGGAGTATGTCCCTGGTCCCTCTAGGTCTTTGATATTTAAAGCTCATTTTAAGACCACCACCTTTTTTATGTCTCCAAGAATTTTGATGAAAAATAAACCTGACCTTGCTCTTCCTACACTTGTTACCACTTCATTAAAACCCTTCTTTAGGAATATATCATACTTTTCTATCAGTCTTCCCCCCGCATCAAAAACTTCAAGCGGGAGAATAGTATCATTGGCAGAGAAAATTAAAAATTTTACAGTTCCCCCTTTTCCAATTTTTTCAAAGGCGACAATACTAACCTTTTTAAGTTCCTTGCGACTCTCGTTCTTGAGCATGAATGACTTTGAAAGAACCTGAATATCGTCAATACCCCAAAAAGCAGTATCACCCGCGTTTTTTCTGAATTGTAATACAAGCCTTGCAGAATTCGCGCCTTCTGGGGGCTCTACCTCATATTCATAGGTCTGCCAGCTTCCATAAATGTTCTTACTATTAAGCGCACCTCCAGCTGCAATAAGGGCAATTGGCTCGGTATTTAGATAATTATCTCCACTTAACCATTCTAAACTTACCTTAACTCCAGTAGTTCCATAAATGGGGAATAAATACCAGAAGCGAAAATTAATTTTCGCTGGTCCATTAATTACAAATTTAGGACTATATATGGAAGCATTAGGAACCAAAGGGTAAAGATCGACTTTATAAGACAGAAAACGGTTTCCAGTAATTGAGTCTGAGCAAATAACATAATATGTCGTATCTCCCGACCATGTCCAAATCCCTCGTTCAAAATTCTCTGAGTATAGCACAGAATCCGTTGTAACCCAGACAGTCTTCTCGAAAACCTCCCCCTCACACTCAAAATAAAATTTTAAATTCCTTGCACCCGGCAAAACCTGAGTCAATACCACACAGAACGATGAGTCGGGCATTACATCAAATCTTTCGTTAAAGCTTCGGTATACTCTTGAATCATTAGGGTCTATCGCCCCAAGAAAATCTACCTTTAGAGGCATTAAGGAAACATTCTTAAAATAAAACTTCCAGGTACCAAAACTCTCCGCTACAGCAGATTGGAAAGCTAAATCTGGCCAGCTAATTCTGACCGGGATTCTATAGGAATGTTCTCTACCTTCCAGACTTATATAATAAACACCATTTACTTTCAATGAATCTGGCACACGAATTAGAACTGAACAGACCTTATCCTCGCCAGGATTCAAAGAAACCGTGAAATTCTGCGGGATAAAGGAAAAAACGGGAGAAGTTAAAACAAAATTATCATGTAAGTTAACACTGGAGAAATTTTTAAACAGAATTTTTAGATATTTTGATTCACCAGCTGTTACAAAATCTTTCCCATTTTCGACTGAAAACCACCATTTTACAAAAAAGTCAGGATTTAATTTAATCCATTTTTTAACAGTCCTATATCCGGGTTTCCAAAACGACAGGAGAATGGAATCATAACCAAAACTTGTGAACTCAAAGGAAAAGTCACCATCAAAGGAGCTAAAAGTTTTTGCAAAAACCGAGTCACCGTTACTAAGAGTAATCCAAACATCTTTCAAAGGTCTACTCTCCCTTGTCACATATCCGTAAATCTCGTTATGCTTTGCAAATATTTCAACCTCAAAGTTTTCAGGGGTTTTCCTCCAAACATATATAGTAGGATCACCTAAAAGGTTGAGTTCATAATAAATCCACCTATAGACATTACTGTCTCTTGAGAGAGGGGC
>JBDRYG010000022.1:0-23558 GCA_039803305.1 Caldifarciminota bacterium | reverse complement strand
AAAACTCCTTGAGTTAGCAAAAGAAATTGACAATACTGTAAATCCAGAACCTGCTGCTGAGCCACCGGGTTGGGTAAGAGAAAACGTCAATGGCGAGCTGGACGAACTTAAGTACTTAGTTACCCATTCGAAGGAAAAGTTATTAGAACTTGAAAGAAAGGAAAGGGAGAGAACAGGAATTGCAAACCTTAAAATAGGATATAACCAGGTTTTTGGCTACTATTACGAAGTTACAAAATCCCAACTTGATAAAGTTCCGGCTTATTTTGTGAGGAAACAGACCTTACAAAACGCTGAACGTTTCTATACTGAAGAACTTAAGGAACTTGAGGTTAAAATCCTTACCGCTCAGGAAAAAATCATCGAAATAGAAAAGTCAATTATCGAGAATATACGGTCCAAAACCATCGAGCTCATACCGGAAATTATAAAATTAGCAATGTTTTCAAAAGAACTGGATCTTATACAGGCTTTTGCTAAAGTTTCCCTCGAGTTTAAATACTCAAAACCCTTAATTCACGAAGGTTATGAATTAACTATAAAAGATGGCCGACATCCTGTAGTTGAGAGGTATTCAAAAGAAAATTTCATTCCCAACGACACGTATCTCAATGAAGATGCCACAATGTACATAATCACTGGACCAAATATGTCTGGAAAGTCAACATACTTAAGACAGGTAGCGTTAATTGTCTTGATGGCCCATATGGGCTGTTTTGTCCCTGCATCCTACGCTGAAATACCCCTTACAGATAGGATCTTCTCAAGGATAGGCGCATCCGATGATGTCACCCGAGGAGTGTCCACCTTTATGGCTGAGATGATGGAAACTGCAGAAATTCTGAGAAACGCAACCAGCAAATCACTATTAATTCTCGACGAGATTGGGAGAGGTACATCTACCACCGATGGCATAGCAATAGCTTGGGCTTGTGCTGAATATATTGCCGCTAATCTAAAGTCAAAAACCCTTTTTGCAACCCATTATCATGAACTCTCAGAGATTACAAAATTCTTGAAAACCATTAAAAATTATCACATGATGGTGACTGAATGGGATGGAAGGGTTGTATTCATGCGCAAACTGAAAGAGGGAGCATTAAATAAAAGCTACGGAATTCATGTGGCAGCTCTATCCGGTATACCAGATGATGTTATTACAAGGGCAAATGAGATTGCAGCACAGCTAGAAAATAAGGAAAATGAAATCTTAGGGAACATAAGAAAAGGGGGACAACTAAGACTATTTGATAACTACTACAAGGTAAAATCCTGCAAGGTCTGTGAAATCCTGAATTCGCTGGACATAGATGGAATTAGTCCAAGAGAAGCTTTAAACTTACTTTATAAACTCAAGGAGGAATCAGATAAATGTTTAAATTCCTAAGAGGATTGCAGAATTTTCTAAAAAATGAAATTGCTATAGACCTTGGTACGTCCTCAACTCTTATTTACGTAAAGGGGAAAGGAATCGTACTCGACGAACCATCCGTTGTAGCCCTGGATCTCTACTCAAATAAAGTAATCTCTAGCGGTAACGAAGCAAAAAAAATGTTAGGAAAAACCCCCGAAACAGTCGTCGCCAAAAGACCTATGAAAGACGGAGTAATAGCAGATTTCGAGATGGTACAGGAAATGATAGTATATTTTTTGAATAAAGTCCTGGAAAAGAATCTTTTTGTGAGGCCCATTGTCCTTATAGCAGTCCCTTCGGGAATTACAGATGTTGAACGAAGAGCAGTAAGGGATGCAGCTCTCCTTGCCGGTGTTCAGAAAGTCCATATGGTTTCAGAACCTGTCGCAGCCGCTGTGGGACTGGGACTACCCATAGAAGAACCTGTAGGGAACATGCTTATTGATATAGGTGGTGGCACTACAGAAATAGCGGTCATCTCTTTATCAGGCATAGTCGTTAATAAGTCCATCAGAACAGCTGGCGATGAAATGGACGAAGCGATAATGACTTACATAAGAGAAAAGTACCGGCTTGCAATAGGTGAGCAAACCGCTGAGGAAATAAAAATAAACCTAGGTAATGCGTTCCCAACTTACCCTGAAGAGAAAATGGAAGTACGCGGCAGGGATCTAGTAACTGGTGCGCCAAAGACTATCGAAATATCAAGTACCGAAGTAAGAAATGCTTTGAAGGGTGTGCTGAATGAAATAATTTTTGCAGTTAAAAAGGCCCTGGAACAAACACCACCTGAACTATTATCGGACATAATTGATAGGGGAATATACCTCACAGGTGGAGGATCACTGCTAAAAGGATTAAAGGAACTTCTCATGGAGGAAACCAATATTTTAATCAAAACCACTGAAAACCCAAGGCAGTGTGTAGTCCTGGGTGCTGGAAAAATTCTTGAAAACATTGATAAATACCATCAAATCCTTACAGCCTCTTCCAAAACTATGGTTAAACGGACCGATTTCATCGATTAAATAGATGAAAAGGAAATTAATTCTCCTTTTTGCACTATTAACCATATTTTTGAACCTTCATAACATTAAGAGGCAAGTAAATATTGTTCTTTTACAAACGGCATATTTACCTTTTATCTACACAAGGAACTTAGTTATTCTGTTACAAAAAACCGAGCAAATATGTTCCGAATTATCAAAAGAAAATCAACTTCTGAGGGAGAGCCTTAAAGCCGGTGGTGTTGATGACCTAAGCAGTAAACCCACTTCAATAAAAGTACTAGTTGGAGAAATCCAGTCCTTTTCTCCTCTGGGTATTCCAGAAGAAGTTTTAATAAAAGTCGGAGATAAACTTTTACAGAATCCTGAAAGCTACTCTGTAACAGATTTAAAGGGAAACCTTATTGGGAAAGTTAAAAAACAGTCAGGTGAAGTTGTCCTTGCCATAACCTTATACAATTCAAACTTTAGAGCAGGTGTAGAAAATAAGAACCCCTTTTATACAGGTCTACTCATTGGTGGTAAAAGCCCCACGGTAGTCTATGTTCCATTCGACGCGGAAGCAAGGATAGGAGACACGCTTTTTACATCAAGACTATCATCCCTTCTACAACCTGACATACCGGTAGGAACAGTTTCCAAAACAGTTAAAGATAGTTTAAACCCGATATTCATAAAATTATATCTTACACCTTTTTTTAAACCGTTTACTTCAAGGTTGGTATTGTTGTATGGAGGCTGAAAATACAAAAACAAAAGCCATATATGTGTTGCTTTTACTAATTTCTGCCATATCTACTTGCATCCATGGCCCTAGTTTTCCAGACCTTAGCCTTTCTTTTCTCATATTTTTATCTCTCAGGTATAATGAAACCAACATTTCATTATACGCTTTCTTAGCTGGTATATTACATGATGGATTTCAGACCGATAAGTTATGGCTCTCCCCGGTGCTCTTCCCTTTGACCTTCTTAGGGACTCAATTTCTAAAATCTAACATTAATCTCAAATTCCTACCAATCCGAATGTTCTTTATTTTCCTCATTACTACCACTCTTTTAGTCGTTTATATGATTATTTACGCTATTCCGGTATTAGAGATTTTAGCAAAATTCGCATTAACACTTTTGTTATCCATAGTATTTGGTATTTTCTCATGAAAAAGGAAAGCATAATCAAATACTTCATCATTACCACAATCGCCATAATGTTTATTAGGTTGTTCCAATTCCAGGTTCTTCAACATGATGTCTTATCAAAAAAGGCCATATTTAACTATCTTAAAGAATACAAGATAAGAGCCCCCAGGGGAAAAATAACTGATAGGAATGGAATTATATTAGCCGATTGGAGACCTTCTTTTAGAGTGCTTATAATACCTAAATTTCTCGAAGAGATGGATCTTCAAAAACTTTATACCCTCTTTGGCACCCTTGATATTAATATCGACACGCTGAGAAATAAAGGTAGCTACATAGAGATTAAAAGAGGTCTTTCCTTTAAGGATGTAATAAGTATCTTAGAAAAAGGACACGAAATTAGAGGACTATTAATAGATGCAGACCCTGTAAGAATTTATTCTGATAATGCAAGGTTTGCAGCTCATCTTTTGGGGTATGTTGGGGAAGCGTCTAAAGAGGAACTAAAAAAATTCAAACTTGACTTGGGAGATTACATAGGAAAAAACGGTATTGAAAGGGTTTATGATTCATTACTTCGGGGAAAAGATGGATACAAATTCATCGCATTGGATTCAAGAGGAAATATCGTAGACGAAAACCCAACCCTTCCCATTGATCCCGTTCAGGGAAAAGATATAAAACTTACGATAGACATAAATTTACAGGTATTTGCCGATTCTCTTTTTGGATCTTTCTACAGAGGTGCTGCCTTTGCCTTTGACATTAGAAACGGGGAGGTATATTTGCTTTACTCTAAACCCGGCTACGATCCTCGAGATATATTACAGAACTGGAATCTCTATACATCAAATCCGGAAAGACCTTTGCTAAATAGATGCATACAGGGCTTGTACCCCCCTGGATCAACTTTTAAATTAATTACAACTCTTGTTGGTCTTTACACCGGGAACTTAAACAAGGATACAAAAATAAATTGTAGTGGTGGATTTAACTTCGGGAAGAGGACCTGGTTATGCTGGAGAACCGAAGGGCACGGAACTCTTGATCTTGAAGAAGCCATAGCACAATCATGCAATGTATATTTTAATACCGTTGGTGCAAGAATAGGTAGCGGTTTATTCATGGAAGCTATAGAAAGGTTTAACCTGCCTCTAAAATCCTCTATAAACTTACCAGGAGAATACGAAGTTACAATACCTCTTAAAAGACTATTGTCAAAAAGGGTTATATTACCGAGTTCCGTGGTAAATTGGTCTATAGGACAGGGAGAAGTTCAAGTGACACCCATTTGGTTGGCCCTGATTACTGGACTCATTGCTACTAATGGGAAATGCCCACTTCCGAGGCTATGCCAGTGTGAGCAAGTCCAATATGCACATCTCGAAATCCCACAAGAATATTTTGATATCGTAAAGGAAGGCATGAGAAAAGTAGTAGAAACCCCAGGAGGGACAGCCTCTTATTTATTCGATCCAAAACTTAAAATAGCGGGCAAGACCGGGACTGCACAAAATCCCCATGGCAAGGAGCATTCTTGGTTCACCTGTTTCTTTCCTCATGATGACCCTCATTTTGTAGTAACAGTCATCGTGGAAAATGCTGGGCATGGTAGTGAAGTTGCTGCACCCATAGCCTTTAAAATTGCAAGGAGACTTTTAAATGAAAAGCATTAAATGGAAATTGACCTTAATTCCTGCCTTTCTAATCCTCTTCGGGCTTATTGAACTATATTTTATCAAACCTTCCCTATTTTATTCACAACTAATAAAAGTTTTAATCTTTAGCGCTCTCGTATTAGCCCTTTACCTTGCCACACCATTTGAGTCCATAATTAACTATGGAAGCCTTTTATACTACCTTTCATTAATTTTACTCCTGTTAACTCTCTTTTTAGGTAAAGGGTCTGTCAATAGATGGCTTAATCTGGGATTTATTCAACTTCAACCATCAGAACTTGCCAAACTTGGTTTAATATTAATTCTTGCCAAGACCCTCTCCAATGAAAAAAAACCCCTCAAGGCAAGGTTATTACACTCAGGGATTCTCACGGCTATCCCCTTCACCCTTACAATGCTTCAACCTGATTTGGGTACAGCACTTACTTACCTTTTTGTTGCATTTATCCTCTGCTGGTCATCAGGCTTAGATCCAGCTATTACTAGAATTTCTTTACTCACACCTATCGCTATGTTGGCATCAGGGAACTCTATTGCCAGTCTAATTTTTTATTTAATTATAGTTTTAATTCTGCTTCTATCCAAAGACCCATTATACAAAAAACTCATAACTATCTCAATTCTAATCACAGTCAGTTTGTCGACACCTGTAATTTGGCACAAGTTAATGAAACCCTATCAGAGGGAGCGACTCACTGCGTTCCTTAACCCAATCAAAAGTAAAACCAGGGAAGGCTGGCAAATTTACCAGGCGAAAATTGCCCTTGGTTCAGGTGGAATTTTTGGAAAAGGTCCGGGAAAAGGTACTCAAAAAGGCCTTGCTTTCTTACCTGCGGCACACACGGACTTCATTTTCTCAAGTATCGGGGAAGAATTTGGACTCGTTGGCCTCTCTATTATTATTATAGCCTTTTACACTTTCCTAACCGGAATGTTGAGGCTAGCAGAGATAAAGGAGGGACACGAAAAACTAATAGTTCTTGGTATAATGTCATACTTTATCTTTCACTTTTTGGTTAATATTTTCTCAAATTTATCTCTGTTACCAGTTGTGGGAATACCATTACCATTTTTGACTTATGGCGGGAGCCACCTCTTTGTAGAAATGCTCTCGCTAACTATTCTTGGAAAAATGGAGGTTTAATTATGTGCGGATTTTTCAGTATCATATTTCAAAGGGACAATGAGGAACTGGGTAAGATACTAACAAAAGCAGGATTCAGATTGGCGTATAGAGGATATGATACTGTGGGCATTGGATATATTACAGACAGTGGATTAGCGGAAATAAGAAAAGCACCTGGCAAAATTCACAGAGTTTATCAGGATTTGGGGTTTGAAGAAATCAAGGGCAAAAGAGGGACAATTCAATTAAGGTGGGCGACATATGGTGCCCCATCCTTTGAGAATGCTCAACCTCACTTCGACTGCGCTCAAAGGCTTATCTGTGCTCATAATGGCAACATTGTAAATTCACCATTTCTTAGAGAACATCTGATAAATCTCGGGCACCAATTTAAAGGAGAAAACGACGGAGAAACCCTAGTTCATGTAATAGAAGAGCACTTGCACCAATTAGGTGATCTAAAAGAGGCTATTTTCAAAGCATATGACGAACTCAAGGGAGATTATGCATTTTCTTTAACAAGTATAGATGAAAACAAGTTTTACGCTGTAAAGAAAGGATCCTCACTTTTCCTGGGGGTTGGGGATGGGTTTATTGCAATATCAAGCGACCTTGTGGCTTTGCTTGATTTGACAAAACAAATAGTTACTCTAAATGATGGTGAACTTGTTGAGTTCGACGACAGGAATTACAAAATTTACAATATTGCTACTCGCGAAGACATTACAAGGAACCCAATATACAAAGACATGGACATCAAGGATGCAGAAAAAGGGAGCTACCCTCATTTCATGATCAAGGAAATCCACGAAATTCCTGAAAAAGCAAGAAATATCCTCAACTTCTTACCGGAATTTAGTAAATTAGAAGACATACTAGATGAAATCTTAAACTCTAAGAGAAAATTCATAACGGGTAGCGGAACATCACTCCATGCAGGAATACTTGGAAGTTTCTACTTTTCACAAATTGCAAAGGAAATTTTCATCCCAGTGGCCGCGTCAGAGTTTGGAGAAAGATATGGTGATTCCCTCCAGAATGGAGATCTGCTGTTCGTTGTTACCCAGAGCGGGGAAACAAAAGACGTAAAAAATGCAATGGACATTTTCGACGGATACGGTAAGACAATTGGTCTTATAAATGTTCTTGGATCAAGTATTGCATTAAGATGTAACTATGTAATTCCTGTTCTTTCCGACCTGGAAATAAGTGTTCCGGCCACTAAAACCTTTGTGAATCAGGCCATTGCCCTTCTTTACCTTTCGTTTCTCCTCTCCAGGAAGAAAGGGTTGAATGTCCCGGATTTACCTTTTGAAATAATACCTAAACTGCTTAAAAATACAATCGAAATTTCAGAGAATCATAAAGATGAAATAATAAAAGCATTGATGCCCTGGCACGATTTCTATATCCTCGGCTTTGGTATTACTTACCCTATAGCTTTAGAAGGGGCTCTTAAGATTAAAGAAGTTGTTTATGTCCACGCCGAAGGAATGTATTCGGCGGAGTTCAAACATGGTCCTCTCTCCATAGTAGAAGAGGAATATCCCATAATTTTTGTCTCTACAACTAAGGATAAAAACATGATCCTTTCTCATATTAATGAAGTCAAATGTAGAGGTGGTAAAATTATAACCATCGCCCCAGAAGATGCAGAACTCAGAAGAGAAAGCCACATATTTTTACCTTTACCCCACTCACCACATTTTATCACACCAATACTTGCGGTTATACCCCTTCAAATTATCGCATACCATATGAGTGTTCACAAAGGAATAGACCCCGACTTTCCTAAAAATATTTCTAAAACACTAACTGTAGATTAAATGGAAATCATTTCCGTTATTGGACCCACCGCCTCCGGTAAGAAAGAGATAGCAGAGAAGTTGATAGAAGAATTTGGGAACAAAATCATACTTATTTCTTGTGATTCCAGAAAAATATACAGATTTATGGACATAGGTACTGCTAAACCACCAAAACCCTTAAGGGATTATTTCCATTTGATTGACATTAGAAACCCGGACGAGCTTTACAGTGCTGGTGAATTTGCTAAAGATGCCGAAAAAATAATAGAAAAAGCCTTAGAGGCTAATTCCATTCCCATTATTATAGGAGGAACCCCTCTTTACTACCTTGCGTTATTCTCTGATTTTTTTGAAGAGCCAGAGAAAAATCCAGAGATCCGGAAAATGATCCTAGACAAATTGGAAAAATTTGGTCTAAAGGCATTGTACGAGGAGCTACAGGAAAAAGATCCTGAAACTGCGTCGAAATTACATCCTAATGACTGGATAAGAATTACAAGAGCGTTGGAAATATACTACCAATTGGGAATGCCCGCTAGCGAGGCAAGAAAAAAACTCAAGAAACCTAAAAAGTTTGAGCCACTATATATAGGAATCACAGTACCCAGAGAATTTCTTTATGAGAAAATCGAAATGAGAACGAAAAAGATGTTTGAACAAGGGCTTGTTGAAGAGACAAAAAAATTATTGGACATGGGATATACAAAGTATATCCCCGCGATGAATACAATAGGCTACAAGGAGACAGTAGCCTATCTTGACGGTAAACTTTCCTTAAATGATGCAATACGAAAAGTCATACAAAACACTAAAATATACGCGCGAAGACAAATGAGATTTTTCAAGTCCTTCGAAAAAGTTCACTGGTTTGATATCACAAGAGATGAGGAAACACTCTTTTTAACCATTACGAAAGAGATACAAAAAAGGATGACAAATCATTAAAGTTCTATATCCTTTAATCTAAAAACAGGACCATCTTTGCAAACCCTGTAGTACCCAGAACCATCGGATTTCTTCACGGCACAACCAAAACAAAGTCCTAAACCACAAGCCATTACAGATTCAATTGATACATAACATATATCTGGATTTACTTTACCTTTTAAAGCCCTGAGCATACCTGCTGGTCCACACGCGAGTACTGTCCTGAAGTGTCCTTCGCCAACAAAATCGGTTACTAAACCTTTTAATCCCGAACTCCCATCTTCAGTTACAATCTGGACATTCACACCTTCAAAAATTTTCATAAATCCTTGTGAAGGTGTACTCTTTAAACCCCATAACAAAGTATCAATTCCAAAACGTGCCGCGTAAAAATATAAAGGTGCAATCCCTGAGCCACCGGCAACTAAAAGAGGCTCCTGCACATCAGGGAAACTATTACCTAAGGGCCCAATTAAGCTTAGAAAGTCTCCCTTTTCAACTTCCGAAAGAATTAGTGTTCCTTTGCCAACTACTTTTACGAGAAACCAAATACTTTGATTATCAGAGAAAAACACACTAAAGGGTCTTGACAGGAAAGGTTCTATGTCGTTTCTAACCCTTATTTCAAAAAACTGACCAGGTGAAATTTTTGTACCGAAACAATTTTCAACCTTGAGAAGAAAGTAACCATCCTCACGAAAAAGTATTTTGTCAATTACCTTTGATCTTTGCAATTCCATCTTTTATACTTTCCACAATGAACTCCACGTCACCCTCCGTCATTGAGGGAAAGAGAGGCAGTGTAATTTGCATTTTATATGCCTGTTCAGTAACTGGCAACTTCGCATCTCCACAATACTTTTTCACAGCAGAAAACATATGAAGTGGTTTGTAATGAATACTTGTCTGAATACCTCGCTCATAAAGGTAAAGCCTTAAACTGTCCCTATCCACCTTAGTAAAAATTGGGAAAATATAATTCGCTGAACTATTAAAATCCTCAAATGGGATTATAACTTCCTCAACATCCTTCAGCAGTTCACGGTAAAGCCTTACAAGTTCTTTTCTCCTAAGATTCAAGCGATCAAGCTTTCTCAGCTGAGAAATACCAAGAGCTGCTTGAAGCTCTGTTGCTCTATATGTATAGCCGATTTCTAGAATATCATAATCTAACTCCAGCCCCCTATACCTTTCAAAAGATGAAGAGGTAATACCTTGAGACCTTAAAGCCTTAGCTTTCCGATAAACATTTTCACTATTGGTTAATACAACTCCACCTTCTCCAGTCGTTATATTTTTATTAGCATAAAAAGACATACCAGCAACCACGCCAAAATTCCCAGCTTTTTTGCCTTTTAGCTCCGAACCATGACAGTGGGAAGCATCCTCAATTAATATTAACCCCCTGGACTCACAATAATCTCTAACCTCCTCTATTCCGTTTAAAAAGCCAGCGTAGGCCATATATATTACTGCGTTTACGTTATCATCAAGAACCTCCTCAATAGTAGAAGGTGTAATCTTTGGGTTTGAGATACTTTCTATATCAGCAAAGACAAAGGGAACTCCCATCCAGATAAGAGGAGTAAGGGTAGAAATGTATGTAAAAGACGGTAATATCACTTTTCCCTCTTTAGTAAGGCCAGCCGAAATGTAGGCTATATGTAAAGAGGCCGTCCCCGAAGACACAAATAAGGCATGATCTACACCATAATATCTTTTAAGGGCTTCCTCAAATTCCTCTGTCCGGGGTCCTACAGAAATCCAACGAGACTCTAAAACGGACAAAACCGACTTTATATCATCACCATCAAGGTAAACCTCGAAAAGGGGAATTTTAAAACTCTTTTCTTCCCTGGTCAGCTTAAGTCCCCCAGTTCCTTAAAACCACCTTTCATCGCCTGTTTACGGGACAGCTTAAACCGTCCAGTATCGTCAATTTCTATTACCTTAACCAGAACTTTATCTCCGACTTTCAAAACATCCTCAACTTTGTTTATCCTTGTTTCAGCAATTTCAGATATGTGAAGCAATCCCTCCTTCCCAGGCAAAATCTCTACAAAAGCTCCAAACGGCGCCAGCCTCTTAACTGTGCCTAAATAAACTTTGTGTAATTCCACCTCCTGCACGAGTCCGCCTATCATCTGCTTTGCCTCTTCAAGATCAGCTTCATCATATCCAGAAATCAAAACTCTTCCAGTGCTATCATCAATATCTATTTTCGTGTTAGTCTGTTCTATGATTTTCTTTATAGTGCGCCCACCAGGACCAATCACAAGCCCAATTTTGTCGGTAGGTATCGTCATGGATGCAACCTTTGGTGCATATACAGAGACACTTTCTCGAGGTTTAGAAATCGTTGAATTCATTACACTAAGGATGTATTCTCTTGCCTTCTTCGCACGCTCAAAAGTTTCTGCAATAATACTCAGGGGAAGTCCCCTTATCTTTAAATCTAACTGTATCGCTGTAATACCTTCGTCTGTGCCCGCAACTTTAAAGTCCATGTCCCCGTAGTGATCCTCAGCACCGACGATATCAGTAAGCAATACGTACTTATCTCCTTCCTTAATCAAACCTGTTGAAATCCCCGCGCATGCTTTCTTTATAGGCACGCCAGCGTCCATTAAAGAAAGCGAAGCGCCACAAACTGTTGCCATAGAGGTAGATCCATTAGACTCAAGAACATCGGAAACTACCCGTATAACATAAGGGAATTCATCTTCTGAGGGTACAAGAGGGGCTATAGCTTTTTCCGCGAGATTACCATGACCGATCTCTCTCCTGGATACACCCCTGAGAGGCTTCACTTCACCTGTAGAAAAGGGAGGAAAATTATAGTGCAACATAAACCTTTTTTCTTCCTCTGGTTCTAAATCCGAAAGCCGCTGAACATCTTCGCTGGTACCTAGGGTGGTAACCACTAGGGTTTGAGTCTCTCCCCTTCTGAATAGTGCTGAACCATGGGTCCTCGGTAAAATTCCAACTTCACAGGTGATAGGTCTTATCTCTTCAAAAGTCCTACCATCAACCCTCCTCATCTCCCGAAGTGTCATTTCTCTTAGTGCCCTTCTCTCTAACTCGTATAAAGTCTGGCTCAACTCATTTTTGAGATCTTCACCTGGATATTTCTCAGCAACAAAAAGATCAATTTTCTTTCTAACCGCTTCCAAAGCCTCGTTTCTAAGTTTTTTTTCTGTAATGTGCATTGCTTCGACAATTTCTGAATAAAACTCTTGCTCAATACTTGTACTGAATTCCTCTGGAATCTCTAATTTTTGATAAGGAGCTTTAGGTTTACCGATTTTCTCTCTTAGTTCTTCCTGAAATTGTTCAATTTCTTTTAGATAAGGCAGTGCAAATTCAATCGCATCTACAACTATTGATTCAGGGACCTGCTTACCGCCAAATTCAATCATATTTATTTCACCTGAAGAACCTGCTAAGAGAAGATCAAAATCACTCCTCTCTATCTGGGAATTGGTTGGGTTTATAACGAACTGCCCATCAATTCTACCAACTCTGACAGCAGCAATTGGACCATCAAACTCTATTTCAGAAATATGAAGACAAGCAGATGCACCTATTATACCAAGAAAATTGCTCTCATTTTCCAGATCATAAGACAAAAGATACGAGATAACTTCTATCTCATTCATCATATCTTTGGGAAATCTGGGCCTTATAGCTCTATCGATGGCTCTACCGTGAAGAATTTCCCTTTCGGTGGGCTTACCTTCCCTTTTAAAATACCCACCTGGAATTTTGCCTGCAGCATATGCCTGTTCTCTGTATTCAACGAGGAGTGGAAGGAAATCCCTTTTTTCTGAAGATTCTTGAGCTACAACGGTTACCAGGAGTACTGTGTCTCCGTATGATATCAGGAGTGAGGAATTTGCCTGATTAGCTACTCTGCCGACCTCAACCTTCAAAATCCGGCCGGCTATCTCTTTTTCCTGGGAATATATCATCCTCTAATTCCCAGTTTATCAATCAGCTCATTATAACGTTTAAAGTTTTCTCTTTTTAAATAAGCAAGAAGTCTTTTTCTCTGTCCCACCATTTTCATAAGGCCATATCTTGAGTGAACATCTTTCTTGTGCACTTTCAGATGTTCTGTAAGATCATTAATCCTCTTAGTTAAAAGAGCAATCTGAATTTCAACAGAACCAGTATCTTTATCATGTTTCGCCCATTCCTTTATTACTTTCTCCTTTTCTTCCTTACTCAGGGTCATAAGAATATTACCTCCTATTGGTATTTTTTTGCTCTAAAATATAAAACAGAGCGGGAGACGGGACTCGAACCCGCAACCATCGGCTTGGAAGGCCGATGCTCTACCATTGAGCTACTCCCGCTTTTACTTCCAAAGAACACTTAGACGGGACATAGCCCCGCAACCATCCCCTTGGTAGGGGATGCTCTACCATTGAGCTACTCCCGCTTTTACTTCCAAAGAACACTTAGACGGGACGCAGCCCCGCAACCATCCCCTTGGTAGGGGATGCTCTACCATTGAGCTACTCCCGCTTTTACTTCCAAAGAACCCTTAGACGGGACATAGCCCCGCAACCATCCCTATTCTTTTTAAAATTTGGAGGGGGGTGGATTTGAACCACCGAAGGCGTCAAGCCAGCAGATTTACAGTCTGCCCCCTTTGGCCGCTTGGGTACCCCTCCTAAAAAAACACAGCTGGCGGAGGGATTTGAACCCCCGACCTGGTGATTACAAATCACCTGCTCTGCCGACTGAGCTACGCCAGCTAAATTTATAAAGAGCATTTGGAACGGTAAATAATTTAAAGCAGAAATCGTGGATAGTCAATTAAAGGGATTCGCAAAAAGCTTCACGCTAAAGGAATCACTTAAGGCGAAAACATCAAAAACCTAAAATTTGAAAATTCCAATCCATTGTAGAATACTATTACGAAACCAAGGGGGATTCTATGTGGGTAAGATATTATGAATTTTTTGCTCCGGTTAAGATCCTATCCGGTGAGAAAGCACTGGAAAACTTACCTAACGAAATCAGATTCCTAAACTGTTCAAAACCCTTAATACTTACTGATAAGGGCCTCAGAAAAGCCGGAGTTTTTGATATAGTCATTGAAGCACTAAAAGAGCAGAAAATTGATGATTTTGTTGTTTTCGATGAAATCCCTCCCGACTCTGACACCGAAGTTTGCAAGCAAATTGCAAAGATGTACAATCAAAATCAAAGAGATATAATCGTTGCAGTAGGGGGTGGCTCTGTTATAGATACAGCTAAAGGCGTTAATATAATAGTTTCTGAAAATCTGCAGGAACTGAGAGATGTTATGGGGGCAAACATACTAAGAAAACCGTTAAGGCCTCTAATCGTTATTCCCACAACTTCCGGCACGGGATCCGAAGCAACTTGTGCAGCAGTAATCAAGGATAGAAGTAGAGATATAAAAATGTTATTTGTTTCACCATATCTTATACCTAACACCGCAATCTTAGACCCAAGAATGACAGTCACCCTTCCACCTCTCTTAACTGCGGCCACAGCAATGGACGCCTTAACGCATGCACTCGAAGCGTACATATCCCTGCAAAAAAATCCCATTAGTGACACTTTTGCATGGAAAGCCGTGGAAACCATAGCAAAATTTTTGCCCCTTGTCCTTGAAAATCCGAAAAATAATGTTGGCAGACTGGCACTTGCTAATGCATCTCTAATGGCTGGTATAGCCTTCTCAAACGCAATGGTCGGACTTGTTCATGCTATTGGACATGCCGTTGGTGCTGTTGCAAATGTCCACCATGGAATATGCATGAACATATTACTTCCTCATGTCCTTGAATTTAACTATGAAAAAATAAATAAAGAACTTGGGGAACTACTTTTACCCTTAGCCGGTGAGGAAATATACATCGCAACCCCCTCGGAACAACGTGGATTTAAATCTATTGAAATACTCTATAATCTAAGAGAGAAAATAAAGGTAAAATCGGGTATTCCGAATAGACTTAGTGAAGCTGGTGTTTTGAGATCACAATTTGACACGATTGCAGAAATAGCCTTGAGAGATGGCTCTCTTACTTTCAATGTCAAAGATGCATCATATCAAGATATAATCTCTATTCTTGAAAAAGCCTTTTAAGTATAAAGAATGTTGAAAATTCTATCCTTTTGCATTAAAATTTTTACTTGAATGGGCGATTAGCTCAGCGTTGGTTAGAGCGTCGCGTTGACATCGCGAAGGTCGGAGGTTCGAATCCTCCATCGCCCATATTTTAAATTCAAAACCTGAGGGAGGAAAAATGAAAAGGACTTTCCAGCCTTCAATTATTCACAGAAAGAGGACACACGGCTTCAGAAAGCGCATGAGTACACCTGGAGGAAGAAGGGTTCTTGCTCGAAGGAGAGCGAAAGGGAGGAAAAGACTTACTGTTTGAAGTTAGAAACTCTCACTGCTCAAGAGGTAAAGTCCTTGACAAAGGAAGGGAAATGGAAGAGGTTTCAATTCTATTCAATATGTTACAAAGATGCAACTTCAAGAAAATTTGCATTTTCCGCATCAAGAAAGGCAAAAAACAAAGTGATAAGAAACAAAATAAAAAGAATTTTGAGGGAAATAATTCGTCAAAATTTGGAATTTTTCCCGACTGGTCATTTTCTAATAGTGGGAAGCACGGACATTTTAAATCTAAATTTTACGGAATTGTCAGAAATGCTCAAAAAGGATTTTCAGGATTTGAAGAAATCATTTCCAGAATCATCATTTTCGCAATAAAACTATACCAGCATAGTTTATCACCACTTCTGCCAAAGAGCTGTAGATTTTACCCAACCTGTAGCAATTACGCTATAGAAGCTCTAAACAAAAAGGGCCTTGTGAAAGGTGTTGCACTCTCCCTATGGAGAATTTTGAGATGCAATCCTTTTTCAAAGGGTGGGTACGACCCAGTGAGGTGAAAAATGGAAGGTGAACCAAAAATTACTAACTTAATAATTGCAACGATATTGATCTTTGTAATATTAACTTTGTGGCAATCAATATTCTTTAAACCATCCACAAATATCAAAGATGCTACACCATCAAAAACCGACAGTATCAAAGTTTCAGATGCAGTAAGGGTCTCACCTGCAATCCAGGAGAAAGAATCTGACACAAACGGCGAGGATACACTTTTTATAGTAACAACACCCCTTTATGAAGCCACTTTCTCTGCAAATGGTGGCATTACCAGCTTCAAGGTGAAAAAAATTGGGAAATTCGAGGCTGTAGAGCTAATAAAGGAAGGTTCTATATTCTGGGCAGATGTAAATAGAACTTATTTTTTAGAAAATGGGGCAAAAATTCTTTCGGTAACAGATACACCCCTTACATTAACCCTTGTTTCCAACACAGATGGCACGAGAAAAACCTTCACATTTTACCCAGATAAGTATTTAATAGATTTAAATTACGAAGGATCTGATTCAGTAAATGTTTTCTGCAAAGGGAACCTTAGATTTACGGAAAAAAACACGAGGCAGGAGAGTGCTGTTAATTCTTATGCAATTAGAAAGAAAACCACAATAAGAATAAACATAGCCCGTATCAAAGACATTAAAGCCTTTGATCTTCAAGAAATAACCTGGTTCGGTTTACGAACGAAATACTTTTTCAGTGGAATACTATCTTTGAAAAATCCAGGTAACTTAACGATAGGTAAAGATACACTGCAATTCATATTGAGGACTGATAAATATAGCATCTACTTTGGACCACTCGACTATCTATTACTAAAATCTAATCATAGGGAACTTGCAACAGCCTTCGATTTTGGATCATGGATCGTTAAACCCTTTGCCTTCGCAATTTATTTCATCATGAAGGGCATCCGCAGAATTGTGCCCAATTACGGTTTCGTTATCATAATATTTGCTTTACTTATGAAAATAATATTCTTTCCACTTTCTCGAAAGCAAGTGATTGCCGCTAAGAGGATGCAGGAACTTAAACCAAAACTCGAAACTCTACAGAAAATATATGCAAATGACCCTCAAAAATTGCAGAAGGAAATGATGGAACTCTATAAAAAGTATAATGTTAATCCGTTTTCCGGATGCTTGACCCTAATAATACAGCTTCCAATATTTTTCGCACTTTATCAAATACTCAGCAATTCAATAAGTCTTAAAGGTGCTTCCTTTATTTTCTGGATTAAGGATTTATCCGATAAAGATCCTTATTACATATTACCTGTACTGATGGGTTTAACAAGCATAGTTCTTTCTATGCTTCAACAAACTGCCACCGACACGCAGTCCAAAATGTTAATGTACACAATGCCTGTAATTATGATTTTTATCTTTGCATCCCTGCCTTCAGGGATTGTCTTATATTGGTTTACATTTAATGTTTTAGGAATTTTTGAGGCTTTGCTCATAAAGAGACTGGAGGGTCACCATGGCACATGAGCGTTTCATAGACATCGTAGGTAACACTGTGGAAGAATGTATTGAAAGAGCTTTAAATGAATTTGGGTTAGAAAAAGGTAAATTAAAATTTGCTGTTTTACATGATGGTATTTCTGAAAAACCAGCAAAAATTAGAGTTTGTTTGAAGCCAGAAGAAGTTAACTTGTTAGAGGAAATCTTTAAAGGAATTTTTGGGAGAATCGACCCTAAGTTTGAACTGGAGATAATCCCAAGAGACAAAAGATACTCTATAAACGTAAATATTAGAAACGCGCAGCCCTTAATTGGAAAGAACGGCGCAACATTGGAACAGATAGAATACCTAATCAACCTTATACTTAAAAGGAAATCACCCGACCTTGTGGTAAAACTAGACATAAATAACTTCAGGAAAGAGAAGGAAGAAACACTAAAAAATAAAGCTCTTGCTATCGTAACAAGGGTAAGAGAATTGCGCAAAGAAATGCGTTTCGACCCAGTGGACGACGAAGAATTCCGTATATTGCGTGATTTCCTCAAAAATATTAAAGACATTAGATTTTACCCTGTAAAAGATCAGGGGAAGACTGTATTGGTGATAGCCCCAAGATAATGTGAAAGACACAATTTGCGCAATTTCAACACCTCCTGGTATTGGTGGTGTTGCTTTAATAAGAGTCTCAGGTCCTCGTTCTAAGGAAATTGTAAGTAAAATTCTTGAGGAGCCATCTAAGCACAAGTTTGAACATGGAAGATTTTTCCACGCTTTTATTAAAGACCATCAGAAAAACGAGATTATCGAAGAAGCTATAATATCTTATTTCAAATCACCTAACTCCTTTACCGGAGAAGATGTAGTTGAAATTTCTGTCCATGGTGGAATTTATACCCCTAAACTCGTTCTTGATCTTTTAATAAAAAACGGCGCAAGGCTTGCAGAACCCGGTGAATTTACAAAGAGAGCTTTCCTGAATGGCAAGATGGATCTTATCCAGGTCCAAGCCATGATAGATTTAATTAAAGCAAAGTCAGAGTTACAGGTCAAATTCGCAATGTCCAAACTCCAGGGAGAACTCTCAAAGAAGCTAAAAACTGTTCAAAATCTAATTTTTGACATTTTGAGAGAAGTTGAGGCACGAGTAGAATTCGAAGAAGACGTTCCAGAGCTTGATTATGTAATGCTCAAAAACAATGTAGAAAAAATCCTTAACGATCTTGAAAATTTTATAATTCAAGGGGAAAAAAATTCTCTGATCTTTGAAGGAGTTCAGGTCGCAATAACGGGTAAACCTAATGTGGGGAAATCAAGTCTTTTTAATAGCTTATTAAAAATGGAGAGAGCAATAGTAACTGAAATTCCAGGTACCACAAGGGACATTATCCACGAAGAGTTCTACCTCGAGGGTATTCCGGTAAGATTTTACGATACTGCCGGTCTACGAAAAACGTCCGAATTTGTTGAATCAATCGGCATTAAAAGAGCCGAAGAAATCATATCAAACTCCCACATAAAGATTTTTGTCCTCGACGCCTCCTCACCCTTGACTGAAGAAGACTTCGAAATCTGGCAAAAACTTAATGGTGAAGTCATAGTAGTGTTAAATAAGATTGACCTTGGAATAACCGCTGATTATGTGCAATTATCTGGTATAGAAAAATTTCCTTTAATCCGTATGTCGTGTATTACCGGAGAAGGGTTACAAGAGTTAGAAGATCTTATAAAATCAACAGTTAAGAAATTCGTTCTTCCTGGAAGCGAAATATCGTTATCCCAGAGGGAGGTACACATTCTTAAGGACACATACAATGAATTAAGAGAAGCACTGGATTCGATAAACCAAAAACCTCTGGACATTATAGCCTTCCATATTCAAAATTCTGCAAGGAAATTGGATGAAATCTTCGGAATCGGTGATATTCCGGAAAGGGTTTTAAACGAAATCTTCCGAAGCTTCTGCATCGGTAAGTAGGCTTCCCGTTTTGAATTAGGAGATACGCTGGTTATAATAAACTGATATAATAGGAGGAAGTCCGATGAAAAAATTAGAAAAATACCCATATAGACTCTTACACCCAAAATTGGTAACTATTGTAACAAGCATTGACGAGAATAACACCCCTAATGCATGTACGATAGCATGGTCAATGCCTGTTAGTATTAATCCACCCCTTGTCGCCATTGCCCTTAACAAAAGGCATAAAACCTCAGCAAACATTGAAAAAACTGGTGAATTCATAATTAACATACCAGATTTTAGTCAACTGGGGCTTGTTGAAAAGTGCGGTGATATATCAGGGTGGAAAATCAATAAGTTCAAAGAGTTTCAGATACAGTCAACAAATGCGGAGAAAGTTAGACCACCCAGAATCGCAGGATGTCCAGGTTACATAGAATGTAAGCTGTATGCAAAATATGAGGGAGGAGATCACTTTATTTTTGTGGGGGAAATTGTACATGCAGAGGTGGACGAGAATCTTTTCAATGAAATGTGGAATAAGGACACAAAACTGGTTTTCCATTTTGGCGGAGACATTTACGGAAAAATAGAAAGAGCATAACAAGGAGGTATTATGCTTCTAAATGGTCATGAAGTCGTATATTTTGGACACTCAGCATTTTTAATAAAATCAGCTAAAGGTTGTAGCATTCTTATTGACCCGTGGATATCTAACCCTGCAAATAAAAAACGTCTTGAGGAGTTCACAAGAGATGTACAGTTCATTCTCGTAACCCATGCCCATGGAGATCATTTAGGGGATACTTTAGAGATAGCCCGTTCATTTAACTCTGAAGTAATTGCAATTTATGAAATAACAAACTACCTTGGATCCAGGGGAATTTCAAAGCTTACAGGAATGAATATCGGTGGAACTGTCCATAGAAGTGGGGTTTCCTTTACAATGGTAGAAGCCACTCACTCCTCCACTATCAGCGACGGGGAAAGGGTCCTACCTGGAGGAAACCCTTGTGGATTTATAATTACCCTTGAGGATAATTTTAGAATATATCACATGGGAGACACGGGGTTAATTGGAAGCTTAGAGCATATTGCTAAAATTTATAAGCCAAACTTACTTTTAATTCCTATTGGTGGCCATTATACCATGGGACCAGAGGAGGCAGCATATACTATAGAAGTGTTAAATCCTGACATAGTTGTACCTATGCATTACAAAACATTCCCGGTAATTGATGTTAATGTAAATGATCTTCTGGACAAATTGCCCATGAACCTAAGAGAAAGAGTAAAAGTACTTCAACCCGGGGAGGTCTTACGCTGAAAAAAGGCATATCTTACTTTGGTGTAAGAAATCCTGATCATGTACTTCGTGATTTAGAGGAAATTAAGGGAGCAAAAATAGATTTTATTGTGCATACACTCTCCGAAAATGACGTGGAATATTACCTAGACACAATGAAGAATATCGTTAATCTGTCTAAAGAATATGGGTTTGAGGTTTACCTGGACCCTTGGGGTGTTGGAAGAATTTTTGGAGGAGAAGCATACTCAAAGTTCCTTTTACTTAATGATGACGCTAGACTGGTAACGAAAGATGGTGTTAAGGGTTATGGTGCATGTATGAATAACCCAAAAACTCTGTCATTTATAAAATCATGGATAGAAGCGGCGGCTTATGTTGGAGGTGACTATGTTTTTTGGGATGAACCCCATTTTTCTCCTTTAACTAACAAAGATGGTTGTTTCTGCGAAATCTGCCGAGCAAGATTTAGAGAGCTTTTTGGAAAAGGAATGGATTTAGCAAAAGCAGAGGAATTGACAAAATTTAGAGGTATTACTAAACTCACTTTTTTAAGGGAGGTCATAGATCACGCAACTAAGTTGGGTCTAAAAAATGTGCTATGCCTTTTACCACACGACGAAGATATAACCTGGGAAGAATATGCAAGTTTAGAACATCTTGATGTGTTCGGTACTGATCCCTATTGGGTTTTACACCCAACTGGATTTGAATCCTGGATGGAAGATAAGGTACAAAAAGTGGCTAATCTCGCAAAAAAACACGGTAAAGAGAGCGAAATATGGATTCAAAACTTCAAAGTGAAAAAAGGGGAAGAATATTTAATCAAAAAAGTTGTAGATACTTGCAAGAAATACGGTATAAATAGAGTTTCCGCCTGGAGTTACAAAGGCACATATTACATGTCATATATAAGATCAGAAGACCCACAGAAAGTTTGGCAAAGTTTGTTAGAAGCTTACTCTAAGGTTTAGGAAAAGTCTTATAACTAAAACAAAAATAGTGGCGTATATTCCGGCGACGAGGTCGTCTAAGACTATACCCAAACCACCTTTGACTTTATTCTCCATCTTACTAATACCAAAAGGCTTCCAAATGTCGAAAATCCTAAAACTCAGAAATGAAATCCCATAAAAAGCCAAGTGGTGTGGTACCATAAGTAGGGGGATACACATACCTACAATCTCGTCGATCACGCACATTCTTGGATCATCACCCTTAAAATCCTCAACCTTTTGAGCGACATAAATAGCAACAGGTAAAATAATAAGAAAGATCTGCCAGATAAAAATTTTTCTTAGATTACCCCACCAGTAAAGGAGAACTGTGAACAATAGACTTGCAATCGTCCCAGGTGCATACGGAATATAACCGATCCCACCAAAAGAAGCAATCACTTTGAAAACAAAATTCCTACCCTTTGTATTTAGTACCATCCCGAGTATAATACCCACTATATCAAAAATAAAATCGTATCTGGACGAAATTCTGCCCGGAATGAACTTCTGTAAAACTTCTATAAAGACCCCTAAAAAAACTGAAAAAACAAATGCTACAAACTTATTTTTTGTTTGGTCAATCAAAAACAATATCAACAAAAAGAAAGCTACAGAATGGAAAATGGAACTGGGGTCAAACTTGAAAGGAATAACTCTCACCTTGGGATAAAGGCCTAAAAAGAGAATAAACGCAATGTACAAAACCACTGATAAAAGGTAAGAGACTTTCCTCAATACAATACCTCCCTCTTATCCATAATTCTGTAGTGGATAGCCTCTTGAATACACCTGGCGTCTATGTGTTCCTTACCCTCTAAGTCTGCAATGGTCCTTGCTACCTTCAATACTCTAAAATAAGTCCTCGCTGAAAAACCAAATTTTTGAATAGCAAGTTTCAATACTTCCTCTGACTCATCCCCTAATTTACAGTATTCTTTAATCAACTTTGAATCCATATGGGCGTTACAGTAAATGCCTCTCTTCCCCTTAAATCTCCATAACTGAATCTCACGAGCTTTAATAACCCTTTCCCTGATGGACTTAGAGTCTTCCGTAGATTCTCCTGCCGTTAAATGTTCATACTTTAAAGCTGGTACCTCAATCTGGATATCAATTCGGTCCAGGAGTGGGCCGGAGACCTTTGACCTATACTTCATTATGCTGGTTGTTGTGCACATACACTGGTGGTACGGATCACCATAGTATCCACAAGGGCACGGATTCATAGCAGCAATGAGGGTAAATCTCGAGGGGTAAATTACACTACTCTTTGCCCTTGTAATTGCAACAAAGCCGTCCTCTAAAGGCTGCCTTAATACCTCAAGAACATTTCTAGAAAACTCCGGAAGCTCATCTAAAAACAATACACCGTTATGAGCGAGTGAAACCTCACCGGGCCTCGGATTTATACCGCCACCGACAAGTCCAACATCGGATATTGTATGATGGGGCGCCCTAAATGGTCTTACTGTTACTAGTGGCATATCTTTAGGTAAAATACCAGCTACCGAGTGAATTTTGGTCGTTTCAAGGGCTTCTTCCTTTGTCATAGGTGGTAAAATTGTGGGCAAGCGTCTGGCCAACATGGTTTTACCTGATCCTGGTGGACCTACCATAAGGACGTTATGACCGCCAGCCGCAGCAACTTCAAGAGCCCTTTTTGCATGTTCTTGACCTCTAACATCTTTAAAATCAACATTGTCCTCGTTAAAAAGATCCAATAGCGCATTATTACTTTCATAGGGTGGAATACTTAGTTCACCCCTTAGAAATAAAACCGCTTCCTT
>JBDRYG010000021.1:0-23733 GCA_039803305.1 Caldifarciminota bacterium | reverse complement strand
TGAAATCAGCATCCTTAACGGCTTCTTTTGGATCTCTTAATATTTCTATTTTTGCACCGGTTTTCATTGCAATGTCTAAAGCCTTCTCGTAAAGATTTTTGTCTGGTTCGTAACCTTCAGGGCAAGCTATGGTAAACTTTCCACCGAGTAAAGCCGTCATAAGCATTAGTGAATTTGCTACATTATTTCCATCTCCAATAAACGAAAGATTCACTTTTGTGTTGCCACTTTTTTCATAAATTGTCAGATAATCGCCGACAATCTGGCATGGGTGTTCAAGGTCAGATAAGGCATTAATTACAGGAATAGTAACATTTTCTGCCAATTCAATCAAGGTTGAATGGGCAAATACCCTTGCCACAATACCGTCTACCCATTTTTGTAAGTTTCTTGCCACATCTTTTACAGACTCTCTCTGACCCAGCTTTATATCATTATTTGATAGGTAAATAGGTTTCCCTCCAAGGTCATACACGGCGCGCTCAAAGGTTACACGAGTTCTTAAGGATGGTTTTTCGAATATCAAAGCTATCACTTTGTCTTCAAGTACTCTATCCTTTACTTTGCCCTTTTTTACTTTTAAGGAAAAATCAATTAGCTCGTGGGCTTCATCTATAGATAGGTCAAGAATAGAGAGAAAGTCTTTTCTCATTATTACATACCTCCGTTTTTACCCTTTGATTTCTGAATTTCCTGAATTTTTTTTATGGTTTCATTTAATTCCTTGGTCATCTTTAATTGGTTATATATTAATGCTTTAAGGCTATATGCATCTTCAAAGTCTGGTTTAATTTCGATTGCCTTGTCGAGGGCTGAAAGAGCGTCCATATACTTGTTTTGATTATAGAGTGAGATAGCATAGTAAAACCATATGTCATAGGCATCGGATTGCTTTTCCAGGTATATTTTATAATACTTCTCAGCTTCACCGTAATTTGAAAGCTTATAGTAGCTCAAAGCGGTATTTAAAATTGCATCGTCATTGTTTTTATCGTATTGATGTGCCTTTATGAAGGCCTGGGCTGCTTTTTCGTATTGTTCGTTATCGAAGAATAGAGCACCAAGGTCAAAATATGCCTTTGAAAAAGTTGAATCAATTTCCAATGCTTTCTGTAAATCGTTAATAGCTTTATCCCGTTCACCTGCCTGAGAGTAAAATTTTGCTCTGTAAAAATATGCCTGTGCATCATTTGGCTGGATTTCTATTGCCTTGTTGACATATTTTATAGCTTCTTCAGTGTTACCTTGCTTACTTTTAATAATTGCAATGGCAAGGTAAGCTCTCTCTTCTTTTGGGTTAATTCTGGATGCGTATTCAAAGTATCTTAATGCGTTTTTATCATCTCCTTGCTGGAAAAGGGTCTTCCCCGCGGTAAGCAGTGTGTTTATTTCGTTTTCACCGAATTCTTTTGCATATTTTCCTGAGTCAGCATCTAATTCGTATGCTCTTGCAAATTCTTCTGCAGCCTTAATGTATTCTCGAGTTCCTATATATGCGCGCCCAAGCCAGATATGGGCTTCAGGGTTGTTGGGATTCTCATTTACCCACCCTTGAAACTCAATCACTGCTTTATTGTATAGACCCTGTTGCATGTATATGATGCCTGAGGATTTGTGGGGTGTCGATGCGCAGGCTAAAAAAATAAAAATTAACCCAATTAAAAAAAATCGCTTCATAAAAACCTCCCGCTTTTCTAATATTATATTCTAAATAGTTGATGTATTCAAACACTTTGTATCTATGTCTTTGAATATTTAAAAGCCTTGATTTTTCCAGCTAAATGTACTAAAATTTATAAAGATGGAGAAAGATTTTCGACACCTTGTGTTTTTTTGGGGTAAAGACATGTTCAAAAATAGCCGGGAGTGGGTTTTTAGTCCTCCCACGAATGTTTATGAAACCTCAAAAGACTTTATTATACTTATGGAAATTCCGGGTGTGTCTAAGGATGATGTCAAAGTAGAGGTTCATGGAAATTCAATCCTTGTAAGGGGTTTAAGGAAAGATCCAGTTTGTTCCGGTGATGCAGTTTTTCATAATATGGAAATTCATTTCGGTAGATTTGAGAAAGTTATTCAAATAAGTGCTGGTTTTGATAATGACAAAGTGAAGGTTACATATACAAACGGTTTTCTAAAGATTGTTATTCCTAAGAAGTCGAAAAGGGTTGTAGAAATAGACATTGAGGAGTAAAGCTATGAATGGGATCGTTTTACCTGATGAGCTTCCAATAATTCCCGTCAAAAATGCTGTTATATTTCCGAAGCTTGTTTTGCCCTACGTAGTAACGGATGATACAACGCAAAAACTGGTTGATGAAGTATTAAGAACTCACAAAACTATAGGGTTCTTAACACAAAAAGAAGGCGAGGGCGAAAAGGTAAAACCTGCGGATCTTTATGGAATTGGTTGCGCAGCAATTATTACTAAGATGGTTCGTCTAGAGACAGGTGAAATGCGTCTTATATTTACAACAGTGGGACGGTTCAAAGTCTTAGAATTTATTAAGGATGATCCATACATCGTTGCCAAAATAGAGGAGCTAAAGGATCAGTACGAAGAAGATGTTGAGGTAGAAGCACTTAAACAAAACCTGCTTCAGGCTTTTTCTGAAGTTGTAAAGGGATCAAGTTTTTTACCACCGGATTTAGCTGCTGTAGCAGCAACTATTCAGTATCCCGGAGATTTAGCTGATTTTGTTGCCTTCTATGTTAATTTCCCTGTTGAGATAAAACAGAGAATTCTTGAAACTACAAATATTAAAGAGCGACTAAAATTTGTTCTTAGAGAAATAATGCGAGAAGTAGAGGTCTTGAAAGTTTCCAAGGAGATAGAGGAGAAGATCAAAAGCGAGTTTGACAAGAGTCAGAGGGAGTATATCCTTAGACAGCAGCTTAAGGCAATACAAGAAGAGCTTGGAATTTTAGATGAGGTGCAGAAGACTATTAATGAGATTAAAGAAAAAGCTGGCAGTAAGAGGTTACCGGAGTATGCACAGAAAGCGTTAGAAGAAGAATTGGATCGTCTGCAAAGGGTTTCTAGGTCTTCTCCGGAATTTGGTGTTATCATGGATTATATCAACTGGATTTTAAATCTTCCCTGGTATGAGGAAACCCAAGACAATACGGACTTAAATTTTGCGGAAAAGGTTTTGAATGAGGATCATTATGACCTTAAAGATGTTAAAGAAAGAGTGTTGGAATTTCTTGCTGTTAGGGCTCTCAAAAGTGATTCGAAGGGACCTATATTATGTTTTGTTGGTCCTCCGGGAGTTGGAAAAACATCTGTAGGAAAGTCAATTGCGCGTGCCTTAGGGAGAAAATTTATAAGGATGTCCTTAGGGGGCTTGAGAGACGAGGCAGAAATAAGGGGCCACAGGAGGACCTATATAGGCGCCCTGCCGGGGAGAATTATTCAGGGTATGAAAGTTGCCGGGACCATTAATCCTGTTTTCATGCTTGATGAGGTTGACAAGATAGGTATTGATTTTCGTGGTGATCCAGCGTCTGCCCTTCTCGAAGTTTTAGATCCGGAACAAAATTTTGCTTTTGTGGACAATTACCTATCGATACCATATGATCTTTCAAAGGTGCTGTTTATAGCCACAGCAAACACCATTGAGACTATTCCACCTGCATTGCT
This sequence comes from Caldifarciminota bacterium, assembly GCA_039803305.1. Taxonomy (GTDB): domain Bacteria; phylum Hydrothermota; class Hydrothermia; order UBA1063; family UBA1063; genus UBA1063. The sequence continues at coordinate 20,090 of JBDRYG010000021.1, read as the reverse complement.
TGATAGGATGGAGGTTATTTATTTGCCCGGCTATATTCTTGAAGACAAAATTGAAATCGCACGAAAATATCTTGTACCAAGACAGATTCGGGAAAATGGTCTTGAGAATTATCCGGTTCGCTTCAGTAAAAATGCAATTGAGTTTATTGTAAAAAATTACACAAGAGAGGCAGGTGTTAGGAATTTGGAGAGAAAAATATCTTCTGTTTTAAGGAAGGTTGCTGTTGAGGTTGCAAAAGATTCTGAGAAAAGAAGGAAGATAGTGGTTGATATTAAAAAAGTCAGGAAATATTTAGGTCCAGAAGAGTACTTTGAAGAAGTCAAAGCAAGTAAGGGGCTTATTGGTGTAGCAACAGGATTGGCGTGGACGCCTTATGGGGGTGAAATCCTGTTCATTGAAACCTTAGCCATGCCTGGTGGTGGGAAGCTCTATATTACGGGACGCCTCGGCGAGGTTATGGAGGAGTCTTGTGAGGCTGCGTTATCCCTTGTTAGATCGAGGGCTGACGAATTTGGTGTTGGCCATTCCTATTTTGAGAAACACGATATTCATATACATGTCCCAGAGGGCGCTACTCCTAAGGATGGTCCATCGGCAGGGGTTGCGATTTTGGTGGCTCTTACTTCTCTTATTTTAAAGAAGCCAGTTGATTCTGAAATAGCAATGACAGGGGAAATAACTTTGTCTGGAAGGATTCTCCCCGTTGGTGGGATAAAGGAGAAATTGCTCGCTGCAAGGAGGGCTGGAATAAAAAAGGTTATTCTTCCCGAATGGAATAAAAGAGATATAGAGCTAATAGAGAGCAGATTGCTAACTGGAATTGAACTTTTATATGTAAGTCATGTGGATGAAGTTTTTGATATATGTTTCGGTGTGAAGGTGTCGAGTGAGAATAGATAAGGTTCCAAATATACTATCTGCTTTGAGATTATTTTCAATACCAGTTTTATACTGGACTTTTAGAAATAATTTTGTGTTTATTTCTTCACTTGTTCTTGTTTTTGTTATAGTAACGGATATTTTAGATGGTTACCTTGCGAGAAAATATAGTGCTGTAAGCATAATTGGAACACTCTTAGACCATGGTGCTGACAAATTAATCTCCATCGCCCTCTCTTTTCTTTTGTATTACTTCTATAAGCTTCCTGCATGGGCTTTCTACTTTTTTGTATTAAGGGATCTCTTTATCACTATATTTGGTTTGGGGTTATATTTGGGCTTCAAATTAGCTTTTGGGTCACTTTGGTTGGGTAAGGTTGCGGGTGCTTTTTATTATGGCATGGTATTTGGCTATTTATTAAATTTTGAGAGATTTTCGACAATATGTATGATTATTTCAGTTTGCCTTTTTAGCCTTGTTCTATTGATTTACCCTTTCAAATTTTTACCTATTGTTAAAGCAGTAATTTTTGAACGGAAAGGAGGGGTGAAGTTTGATGAATTTTCCAATATATCTATTTGAAGATGAGTTCGTTAGTAACTTCTTACCTTTAGTCTGGATGAGGCCTTTTGTTGATTTGCGAATTGGTATATCTACCCTCCTTGAAAAGTGGCAAAAGGAACCAAGTCATATCAAAGGGCTTTTAGTGAGAGACTATATTAAAGATTATACCACATATCTTTACCCTGGGCTGGATATTAACGTTATAACCGAAGATGTATGCTTTTTTCTGAATGCCAGGTTAAAGCCTTACTGTAATCCTCAATCTATTTTTAATGTGTCGGTTGGGGAAGGCCTGAAAACTTCTGATGGTCATATAATTTGCTTTGTCTGTGAAGTAAATCCGGTAATTGAAAATCCTGATTTAAACCTCCTTATTAAGAAGGTGCAAGTTTGGCACACCTATGATGAAGTTGAGTTCCTTGATGATATGTCGGATTTAGTAAGGTTAAACGGTTTTTATATAAAGGAGGATTTTAAAAGGTTTTATCCCTATTTCAATCTTAAAATTCCACCTGATTTAAGGGCTACTGGTGAAATGCTTTACATTCATGAAGATGCTGATATTTCACCATATGTAGTGATTGATGCCTCCGAAGGTCCTGTTGTTATTGAAAAGGGGGCTAAAATTATGCCCTTTGTGTTTATTCAAGGGCCTGCGTTTATAGGGGAGAATTCCGTCGTTAAGCCTTTCACAAAAGTCTTTGAGGGCACTACAATTGGTCCCGTATGTAAAGTAGGAGGGGAGATAGAGGTTTCGATTTTCCATTCTTATTCAAATAAGCAACATGATGGTTTTTTAGGACATTCCTATGTAGCAACATGGGTGAACCTTGGGGCGGACACGGTTACCAGTGACCTAAAGAATAACTATTCTACAGTTAGATTGAGATATATGGGTAAAGAGTGGGATACGGGCATGCAGTTTCTCGGGACTTTTTTCTCTGACCATGTTAAAACTGGTATAAATACGATGTTGACTTCTGGAACTATAGTGGGGGTATTTTCGAATGTATTTGGTGGTGGGTACATGCCCAAGTTTATACCTTCTTTCTCCTGGGGCGTTGGTGATAGCAGGAGTACCTATGACCCCTCAAAGGCGGTAGATACAGCCATTAGGATGATGGCCAGGCGCAATATAAAAATGAGTGAAGTGTATAAAAATCTTATTTTCAAAGTTTTTGAGTTTACGGAGAGCGAAAGAAATTTTGACTAGGGAAAACTCTATAGCCATATTTTCCCCCTCTTCAAAACCAGATACTGAGGATCTAAAAAAGGCTATTACAAATCTTAGTAATCTTGGGTTTAGGATAGAAACTTCTCCTTACCTTGAAGATGAGAGAGATTTTACTGAAGATTCCGACTACAAGAGGTTAATGGATTTTCACTGGGCTTTTTTAAAATCTAACTCCACTATATTAATGCCGTCAAGGGGAGGGTATGGTCTTAGCAGGATCCTTGACAAAATTTCATTCTTAAACTTTTATCAAATTCAGAAAACTATCTTTGGATATAGTGATTTTACTTTTGTTTTAAATTATCTTGCTACATTCCAAAATTTGAGGGTTTTCCATGGACCCATGGCTGCTAAGAACTTTTCCAGATTGTTTGAAAAAAATATTGATTATTTTATGAAGGCAGTAAATGGAAAAAGCTTTGAGATCCAATGGCAGGGGGAAGGCTGGGGTGAAGATAAAGAGGTATTCGTCTTCGGGGGTAATCTTACGTGTTTTGTCCATCTTATAGGAACATCTTACTTCCCACCCTTAGAGAATGCACTTCTTTTTATAGAAGAAATTAATGAGGATGAATATAGAGTAGACAGAATGCTCCATTATTTGAAGCACACAGGGATTCTTAGCAAAGTCGCGGGAGTAATTGTGGGCTATAGCGATATTGGTTATGATGTGTACCTTCGATTTTTTAGAAGGTATACAATACCTTTCTCGGTTGGAGTTCCTGCAGGTCATGGAGAATTGAATCTTCCTATACCTTTTGGGAGGATGGTTAAAGTTAGTTTTAATGCATGCAAACTTGAAGTAAAAGAATTTTGATTATTAGGCTTTCTGAAAGCTTATATCGAAGATTTTAATGGATTCATACTTCAGGATTGGAGGTTCAATATCTGAGAAAAGAATAAGTTTACTTTTTCCCTCTTGTGCTGCTACTTCTAAAAGCTTTATTAGATGCAACTCTTCTATTGAGTTTTTTCTTTCATCAGTGAAATTAAACATTTGAAAAATGTAAATGTTAGATCCATGGGTTAATAAAATTGCACCTGTTAAGTCATAGTTTTCTGCCTGTAAAGTTGTATACTCAATCTCGTATCCCGCAAGTTTTAGCTGGAAGTATAGCGTACTTACTGCTGCTTTGGTTATTAGCGGGAGATTAGTTCCTTTATTAAGCGCCATTAAAATCTTTTCTTGAACACCAAGGGGGTCACTCCATTTGCCAAGGGAAAGATCAGATTTTTTGAGTAGTTTTATAATTTTTGCATATTTATCCTGGGATTTGGGCTTAGTTCTATATATCCATCTTTCGAAATCTGGAGGGATTTCCAAAACAAAAAAACTCTTCTCATTTACATTTAAGTAACCGTATTTTTTTGTCAAATAAGTTAAATCTTGCTCGTTAAAGACCGTATTTGTAATTATGTAATCTTCTATTTTTTCACAAAGGAAATCAAAACACTCATTGAAATACCTTGCAAGTGATGGGAAATATAAGAAATGGGGTATTTCCAGAGGTATTGGTGTTTTATAAATACCTTCTTTAGTTCTCGCGAACGGAATGATATCTATTAGTTCACCGTCGTTATATACCTCTATCACTGCTAATTCACCATATCCAAGGGTCTCGCCACAAGTATATAGGAAGTTAGGTTCATTAAACGGTTGTCCAAGTTTGTACCGTGTATTTAGATTAATATAGAATGATTGGTAATTCAGCATTTCTGTGATATCATCTAATACTCTGGATTTTAGTTCTATGGCCATGAAATAACCTCTACTTTGACTTTTGTGGTTCCTTTGTTTTTAAAGTCGAGGATCTCGGCAGCTTTCTCGGAAACATCTATAATGCGGGATTTTTTATTGGGTCCCCTGTCGTTGATCCTCAGAATAACGCTTCTCCCGTTTTCAAGGTTAGTTACTTTAACATATGTATTAAATGGGAGTGCGGGATGAGCAGCTGTTAATTTTTGAGGGTCGTATACTTCGCCTGATGCTGTTTTTTTACCCTTAAATTCTCTCCCATAGTAGGATGCCATACCAATTTCCACGTATGGCTTTTTTGAAACCCTCGGAGCGCAACCGAAGAAAAGAACAACAAGAATAATTAAAAACAATCCACTTTTCATTCCTTTGCTCTTATGATAAAATAGATAGTTTGACCTGTCAAGAATTGCTTTAATTTGCTTTACCCTCTACATGAAATTATAATAACACGATGAAAAAGTTAGGTTGGGTGTTTTTTATACTTCTGATTTTTTTATCTCTGAGTTTTATCAGGTTTTACTTCTTTACCTATTCTCCTTTGAAAAGTGAAAACGAATTTTTGAAGGCAGAAAATACTTTGCTAAAAGATAGTCTTTTGAGAGTTTTGGTTACAAGGGAGATGCCTCGAGAAGAAAAAATAAAGGTGGTTAAAGAAATAAAATATAATATTGCGGACTTTTTTGTTGGTAACGGTGTAGAATTAACGGATAAGGGGAAGGAGGCACTAAAGGGACTCAAGGAGAGCGTTGCACCAATAAATTATGATTCCCTCATAATAATCCTCTATCCTGAAAAGGGGAATTTATCTGCAAATAGGGCTCTTAAGATAAAGTCTTATTTAGTTAGCCTTGGTCTTGATAAGGAAAAGGTTTGGGGAAGAGTCTCAAATGATGTGGAGAGAGGGAAAGTGGTGGTGAGGGTGAAATGATGGATGCAGTTATTGCAAATCCACTGGCCGGCAGAGGCAAAGTTCATAAAAAACTCGAAGAAGTAAAAAAGATACTGAATGATTTAGATTTGGACTATGAGATTTATCAGACAGAAAAACCTGGACAGGCTATAGATTTTGCAAAAAAAGTGTTGGATTCAGGCAAATATAAGAGGATAATAATTTTAGGCGGTGACGGAACGATTAATGAAGTAATTCAGCCTCTCGTGGGTTCCGATATCCAGATTTTACCTATTCCCCTTGGAACAGGTAATGATTTTGTCAAGTTCTTTTATCCGTATATGAAGTATGATACTATCCTTCAGCAGAAAGGACACTCATTCGACTCAAAAGCTGTAGATGTGGGACTTGTTGAGTACGGTAAATCCAAAAGGTATTTTATTAATGGCATGGGGATAGGATTTGATGCAGAGGTACTTAACAAAATGAAGGACATTAAGCTTTTAAAGGGAGACTTTTTATATACAACGGCTGTCTTATGGACGTTTTTGAGTTTTAAAGGAATTGAAGTGGAGGTAGTAACAAAGGAAAAGTTATCTCCTTTTAGGGGAAAGTTTTTACTCTTTAACGTTGGAAATGGTAGCTACCTTGGAGGTGGTTTTAAACTCTTTCCGAAGGCAAAGGTAGACGATGGCCTTCTTGATGTTTCTTTGATAGAAACAGTAAGTCCTTTGAGATTTTTTACTAATTTTTATAAGGCGTTTAAGGGTAAGCACCTTGCTTTGAGAGAAGTACATTATTTTAAGACTACCGGGATTCATTTAATATCTCGTGAGCCATTAAGTATTCAACTCGATGGCGAGCTAATTAAAGATGTCGATGAATTGAAAATTTCGATATTAAAAAGCTCACTTAAGGTTATCATATGAAGTTTATTGTTCTTGGAGCGGGGGCTGTAGGCAGCTATCTGATTACGAAATTAGCCGTTGCTGGTCACACCGTTGAAACCGTAGTTAGTAAAAGGTCTAACAAAAGACACATTGAAAATGAGGGAATAGAACTTTTTTCTAAAGATAAACGTTTTATTGTGAAAGTTCCATGTTATGTTTATGAAGACTTGAAAGATATAGAGAGTGATTACCTTATTATTGCTACAAAAAGTCACGAGGCTATGAGGATTCTTGATGAGATACCCGAAAGAAGGTTTTCTTTCAGCTACATTGTTACTTTGCAAAACGGTGCAGAAGTGCACCTAAAGGCTTCAAAAATTTTTGGTGAAGATCATTTAATTCTATCTGTAAGGGAAGGTGTTTATGCTTTTGATGTCCATAAGGTGCGTCATATCGGTGACGGTTCAATACCGAACATAGTAACCTCACTGTCGGCGTCCAGGGAATCCATTGACAGCTTTGTTGATATTCTATCTAAGTCAAACATTCCAGCGGTGGCATCCTATGATGGTAAGAGGGTTATATACGAGAAACTCATAATAAACAGCATTATAAATCCCGTTGCTACCCTTCTTAGGGTAAAAAACGGATTTTTATTGAGGATGTTGAATACAAACGGTATTCTAAACTTGCTGGAAGAAGCACTTAAAGTAGTAGCATTGGAGGGCATACATATAAACCCTATAGAAATCCAGGATAATTTGAGAAAGGTTTTACAGTCCACAAGTGAGAATAGATGCTCAATGCTTCAGGATCTGGAACAAAAAAAGAAGACCGAAATTGAGTATATAAATGGTTATTTATTGAAATTAGCTAAAAAACATGGTATGGAACTGCGAACCCATGAAATTATTTATGAACTCATCTTGAGACTGGAAGAAGCATATGGAACCCATTGAAAATTTAAAGACTCTTTTATATCAGAGGGAACTTGATGCGGTTGTGATCTGTAAACCGCTGAATATCTTCTACTTTTCAGGTACTCTCGTGAACGGAGTTCTTATTTTGACCACTGGTGAGAATTACCTATTTATTAGAAGACCGAAAGAAAGGCCATTAAAACTCAAATCCAATGTTAAAGGCATTTATTTTGACTCCTTAAAAGAACTTTCACAGCACCTTAACATCCCTGTTCGCAAAGCAGGCTTCGAGCTTGACTCCATTCCCTGCTCGCTTCTCAAAAGACTTTCTGAGACCCTTGGTGTTTCTGATAGATTAGATGTTACTCATGATATTAGAATGATCCGCATGGTTAAGACCCCATTCGAGATTGAGAAAATATCAGAAGCCGGGAAAATTGTTTCTAAGGTTTTTGAAAACGTCCCAAAGATCTTTAAAGACGGCATGAGCGAAAGGGATCTTTTAATAGAACTTGAGTACATTTCTAAGAAAGAGGGGAATATTGGATTTTATAGAATGCATTCTTTCGGGAATGAGGCATCTTTTTCCCACATCCTGCAGGGTGAGTCGGCACTTATCTCATCATATCTTGATGCGCCAACGGGTGGTCCCGGGATTTCTGATGCTTTTCCACAGGGTGCATCGCTTAAGAAGATTGAAAAGAATAAACCTTTTACCATAGATGTAATGGTTAATTTTGATGGATACCTGGCTGATGCTACGAGAACTTTTGTATGGGGGAAAGTGGATGAAAGTGCAGAAAAGGCTTGGCAGAGGCTGTATGAAATTTTTTTAAGAGTCGAAGCAGATTTAACCCCGGGCTCGATACCGGAGAACATCTATCAAAAAACTCTGGAACTTGCTCATTCTCTTGGCGTAGAACATATATTTATGGGTCCAGGTAAGGATAAGGTTAAGTTTATTGGGCATGGACTGGGTTTAGAGGTAGATGAATACCCCTTCATTGCAAAGGGTTTTAAAATTCCCTTAAGTGTTAATTCAATTGTTGCAATAGAGCCGAAGTTTATTTCCGACGAGTTTGGGATTCTTGGTCTTGAGGATACTTTTATCATTACTGATAACGGCCCGGTTTCCGTAATTAATTTCCCTAGGGATATCTTTAAGTTATGAAGATTAAAGTTGGATATCTCCAGTTTTATCCCCATAAAGGTAACCCTGATGCAAATATTGATAAAGTAAAAAAACTGGTAGAAGGGGCGAACTTCGATATACTTGTATTACCTGAGCTTGCCTTTTCAGGATATTTTTTTGAAGATAAAGATGAGATCCTTCCTTATGTTGATGAGAGTTTTTCAAGTCAACCTGCGGTTTTTCTTAGAGAGCTCGCCCATTCTAAGGAAGCATTGATAATAAGCGGTTTTCCCGAGAAAGTGGGAAGCGTGATTTATAATAGTCAGTATGCCTTTTTCCCAGATGGTAAAGTCGTCGTTTACAGGAAAAGTCATCTTTTTTACAAGGAGAAGCACATTTTTTCCCCTGGGAATACTGGACCTGTTGTGGTTTCGTTTAAGGGTGCTAAAATTGGTCTTATGGTGTGTTTTGACTGGATTTTTCCTGAGTTTGCAAGGGTTTTAGCCTTGCGAGGTGCGCATATTCTGGCTCTGTCCGCAAATTTAGTGCTACCAGGGCTTGGTCAAAAGGGAATGCAAGTAAGATCTATTGAAAATAGGGTTTTTTCTATATTAGCAAATAGGATTGGGGAGGAGCTTTCATCTGCCGGGGAAAAGATCATTTTTACGGGGATGAGTCAGATTTTTGATCCAGCAGGTAATTCACTGGCATCAAGTGATCCTGGAACAGAAGAGCTAGTGGTTGTTGAGATTGAACCCCAAAAAGCGGAAGACAAATGGATAACGCCTTTAAATAATATCTTTGAAGACAGGCGAAAAGAGTTTTACGAAGACTTACTATGACACTGATTGGTATTATTTTGTCATTAGGTGCATTAACTTATGCTGGTAAAGATCCATGGTGGGCAGAAGATAAAGCAAAACATATGGCGACTGCGTATATTTTAACAAAGTATGCCCTTCATTCGGGGTTGAAAAGGGAACATTCTATAGCGATTGTTTTTAGTCTGTCTGTGGGTAAGGAGGTCTATGATAGGAAGGTAAAAAAGACATTGTTTAGTGTAAAAGATTTGCTTTATGACATTATAGGAATTGGACTTGGTATTTTGCTATGAAACCTATCAAAGCTACACTCCTTTATTTAATTAGAGATGGTGAAATACTGCTTGTCTACAAAAAGCGAGGTCATGGTGAGGGTAAATGGAACGGCATAGGCGGTAAAATAGATGGTGAGACACCAGAGGAATGCGTGATTCGAGAAGCGGCTGAAGAGACAAGTCTGAGAGTAAACAAATTTGAACTTTGTGGAATAATCTATTTTTACAATGTATATGGTCGTGATTGGGATGTCTTTGTGTTTAGAGGTGAAGATTTCGAGGGAACACCTTTGGAAAGTGAAGAGGTTTTCCCAAAATGGTTTAAATTTTCCGATATCCCTTATGAGGAAATGTGGGAGGATGATAAGGAGTGGCTTCCACATGTTATAGAGGGTAGGTATTTTATGGCAGAGTTTCATTTTGACGGCGATAAACTTATTCACTCGAAGGTAATGAACCTTTCAAAAGAGGAGATTCAAAATATTTACCAAAGACTTAAAGAGTAGGTGGATTTAGCTTTTTACTCTCCTGCTATTGCAAAGGCTGAAATGTGCAGTGGGTTTTCTTCGAGTAAATAAGCTTTTACAATTATACCCTCAGATATACCTCTTAATTCTGTGCCTTTTGTAGGTGAATTGAATGTCTTACAGTCTGTGTTTGCAATATTTTTGATTATACTGTCAGGGGATATGCTTATCCCTTGTTCCCTTGTGTATTTTCTGATGTATCCATCAAGAATGTAGCTTTTTAGCAGTTTTTTCTCAAATTTTTGGTAGAGAGAATTTGAAGCAAAAATGTCCATGGCAATAAATCTGTCATTGATAAATGCAGCAAAACCTACTGCATCCTTAATTGAGTCAAATCCTTCCATTAGTTCATTTACCATATCACCTAAGGTCTTGTAAACATCGTGAAAGGATGAAGTCATACTCGAGATTCTTGTTGACTTTAGTGTGTTCTCTATCTTTGACCAGATTAACGACTGATTGCTTACAAAGCCTTTTTTCTGGTTAAGAGAAGCGTTTACAGAGAGCGCGAGTGTGCTTCTTAGTGAAGGTGTAACAGCAAATCCGGCTTCCGCAAAGGTTTGCCCACCAGACCAACGGTGTTGCTCAATGCATGTAACAGGAACAGTATATTCCCTGTGGGGCTCGATGTAGACATCTGTGTTTAATATTCTATTTTGCCTTGCACCAATAATTTCTTCTCCGTCGATGGCAAAAAACTGTTGTTCACCAAGATTCCTTATAGTTACTTCGTTTACTCCCCTTGTATCCTCAATCACAATTTCCTTTGAAAATATTCCTTCTTCAAGAGTTGTAAAACCATCATGGCCAATTTCGCCTGTGATTGGGAAAAGGCGGATGTTATGAATAAAAAAGGGTTCTTTTAGTGTTAATGCCTCAATTCCAGGTATTTTAGTTGCGATTCTCATAGCTATTTAAAGATAATAGCATTGATACGGTTTGTCAAGCCCAAAATTTATTTTTGAGATTCATTACTTGAAAAGCCTTATAACCCGATCTATTTTACGCTCTAATCGCTCTGTCTCCTGATCCATGTTGAACTTTTCCGATGATTTTTTCAGGTAGTTAAGTATTTTAAGCCCTTCTTCTACGTTGCCAAAGTAGATTAATACATCGGCAATTGCTTCTCTAAAAGAGTTTTTTAATTCCTTATATCTTGATTCCGAATTTACAATTTGGAAAGCCTTGTGAAGGGTTTTACCGAAGCTTTGCTTGTCGGCTTTGTAAAATCTTTTCAGAAATGCGTACTTAACATAAAAGTCTATCTTTAATTCTTTAAATGGATAAACCTCAATTACTTTTACGAGTTCTTCCAGTAGATTCTCGGCTCTTTCAGGTTGTTTTCCCAATATGAAAATTTCAACAGCATGTAAATAGGCTATTATAGAATTATAGGTAAGGCCCGCCATTCCGATTTCTGAGATGACTGAATCAATAATAGGAATCGCATGTTCCAAATCTTTCAGACCAATAGCCAAAGTGTATGCCATATTTCGTCTAATGTTAGTTAAGATATCTCTCATTTCAAGTTGTGATGCTATATCGTATGCCTTCTTAAAGGCTTCAAGAGCTTCTTCATGTTCTTCAATTTGTCTTAAGGTAACGCCTACGTTGTTCAAAGACATTACCTGAAGGTGTCTGTCAAATACTTTTTCTGCCTCTACAAATGTTTTTCTGAAGTTATACAATGCCTCCTTGTACATGTTAAGGTCAAGGTAGACAGCTGCTTTGTTGTTTAATACCGTGAGTAGCCCCGATTTATATCCCACCTTCCTGTAACATTCTTCTGCTTTGTCATACTCCTCAAGGGCTTTTTCGTATTCTCCAATGTGGGAATATACTATAGCCCTATTTATGTGGACGCTTCCTACGCCCTTTACAATGTTAAGTCTTCTCCTTATTTCTTCTGCCTTATCTAAGAGTTCTAAACTTTTTTCTACATCGTTGAGATCAGCATAATTTAAAGCCTGTATGGTATATACTGTAGCCAAGGTTTCCTCTTTCATTTTGTCTAGGTGTTTATTAAGCAGATCTTCCAAAAGTACTTTTGCTTCTTGTACCTGGTTAAGTCTTCTTAAAATCCAGGCTTTGAGTGATACTGCATCTGGATCGTATTCCATCTCAAGAGATTTTTCAATATATTGCTTAGCGCTCTTGGTGTCTCCGCTTTCAATATAAAGTTCTGCAAGAGCCTTATAGAGTTTGGAGTTTGGTGTGTGCGTCTCAATAAAATTATGGGTTTCTTCTATAGCCCTTTTAAGATGACCTTTGATTTCCAGTATTCTTAAATAAGATAGAAAAGCTTCCTCTTTAAGCTTCGGGTCCTCCTCCGCATCCAAGTACCATTGGTAAAATTTAATGGATTCCTCATATGCAAAAATCCTTGATAATTTTTCAGCAGCAGATTTGCTGTAGAGTTTCAGTTTTTCAATATTACCAGCCTGCTTAGCATGAAATGCACACAGCTCTTCCTTGCCTTCCACAGATTTTAATGATGTTTCTAACGCTTCGAGAATCAAACTGGAATAATATTTCTTTTTCGTGGAACTCATTTCTGAAAGTATAGCGTCCCTTATTATGTCTTCTTTAAAAGCAAACCTGTCCACGTCTTTTTCTTCAATTAGATTCTGACGCAGCAGTTTATCAACAGTGTCCAGAATTTCTCCAAAATTCATTTTTGTTACAGATTGGACAATTTTTAAATCAAATTCGTGACCTATAACGGCGGCAACTTCTAAAACTGGGTCTCCCGAAAAGTACTTCAATTTATTCTTGAGAACCAGTTCAACGCGTTCTGGTACCCATGAAAAATCCTCGGTCAAAAGATCCCACTCCTCTCCATTAAACTTGATGAGTTCCTTTTCGTAGAGTTCTCTAATAAGTTCTTCAACAAATAATGGATTTCCACCCGATTTTAGAAATAAAGTCTTTTTTAACTTTTCACTTATTGGTGCTTGTAAAATACTTTCGGTTAATTCATTTATAGAGGATTCATTTAGAGGGCCTACTTCCATTTCTGAAAGTAAACCTTCTCTTGAAACCATGGGGATTAAGCTTTCTATCGGTGTATCTCTCAAATCCTCACTCCTCGCGGTTGCAAGGAATTTTAATCTGTTTTTTGACAATCTCAGAAGATAGTAAAGTAGCTCCGTTGAAGATTTATCCATCCATTGAATATCATCTATGAAGATTATTGTCGCTTTATCACCCGAAATAAATGTGAGAAATTCAAAGAACGTTTCGTAAAATTTATATCTGTCTATGTGTTCAATTACCCCTGGTAGTGTTTCCGGTAGGACTGGTGAAAGAGCCTTTCTATCAAATTCATCAAGTCTAACATAAAATTCTCTAAATTTTACATTGAATGTTTCTGAAATTTTTTTGGTAAGCTCCCTAAAGGGTACGAATGGAATTGATGATAGAGTTCCATAACAACCCGTTTCAAGAGTAACATAGTTTTCTAAAATTTTGAGAGTTTCGGTGACAAATCGGCTTTTCCCAATTCCAGTGGAACCTTTAATTAGTATTAGCGGACTGTTCCCCTTTATTGCTCTTAATAACTCTGTTTTTTCGGCGTGACGTCCAATAAACGTTTTGGATGGTATCTGAGGATAAGGGATGTCTTCTGAGTAAATGAAATATCTTGCCTTTCCCATTCTTTTAGCTTTATATAAAGCTTTGTCTGCTCTTGAAAGGATTGTTTCGTAGTCTAGTCCATGGGTAGGTATTTCAACAATACCAATGGAACATAAGGAGACCGGTGTTCCATATTGCTCTCGTTCTTTGAGTATATCCAGAATTCTCTGCGCAACATTAACTGCGCTTTCAGCTGAAGTGTTCGGTAAAATAATGACAAATTCGTCTCCTCCGTATCTTGCGATAATATCGGACTCGCGTAAAGTACTTTTAACACTCTGCACGAAATTTACAAGAAATCTGTCACCTTCAAGATGTCCAAGCAAATCATTAACAGTTTTGAAATTGTCGAGGTCTATGAATAGAACTGACGATTTTCCACCATATCTCTTGATCTTTTTAATTTCGTGATCAAGAAAAGATATCAGATACCTACGGTTGTATGCTTTTGTTAGTTCATCTAAATATATACTATAACCCTCCCTCGCCATGTGAACCTCTCAAAATTTCAGATTTAAATCTCTTGAGTCTATCGAGGTCATGGATATAAGGGGAACTGGCGAGTCTCTCAATAATTCTGTCAATAAGCTTGCTCGCCATGGATTTACGCCCCGTATTGTAAATGTACCGGACTAAATGCTCATAAAAATAAAATACTAATGGAGTTTTTTCCACTTCTCTTTTAATTCTCGCTAAGTAAGGGAACAATCCTTTTAATTTCTCAGGTTCTCCTGCTTTATAATAAATTGTAGCTTTCAAGAAACCATATTCTATTTGTATTTTGGTGTCTCTTTCATTTTGAAGAACTTTTTCATACCTCGAGATAAGTTTCTTCGCCTGCTCGTAGTTTCCTAGAGCAATAAAACTCTGTAAGAGTGTAATCAATGCATATGAAAAACTTTCAGTTTGTTTAAGGTTATTTAGCTTTTTCTGCACAATTTTGGATAGTACCTGTAAATGGGAAACATTTGGTTTGTATAGAGTATAGAACTTGAGAAGAGCATCGTGAACGAGGGCGTTTAGTAATTCACTCTCTACATAGCTAGACACCTCTTTGGCGTGGCTTAGTAGATTTTCTGCTTCCTCGAAATTTCCACATAGTATATGGACTTCTGCGAAGTTTAATAGAGTGTTAATTTTTGAAGTTTGGTCTCCAATTTGCTCTGCAAGCCGAAGGGATTCCTTAAAGCTACTGATAGCAGGCTCGTACTCACCGAGGCTTTTGAATATTTCGCCTTTATTGTTAAGGCATCCTAAAAGACCTCTTTTATCACCAATCTGGATGTACACTTTTTGGGCCTGATCATATTCTTCTAACGCCTTTTCATAAAGCCCGAGCGAAGAGTAAAGATTACCGAGATTTAAGTGTACATTTGCTACGCCTCTAATATCGCTAATTTTTTCCCTTAGTTCGAGAGCCTTCCTAAAAAATTGTTCCGACTTATCGAAATTCTTTTTGCCCAAAAGGCAAAGGGCATAAAGATTGCAGAAATCTGCCCTCTCTCTATCTGTTAATGTGTTTTCGATTTTTTCTACTTCTTTTAAAATTTTTTCAGCACTGGTGTAAGCACTATCGAGCAAGTATATCCATGCTTTCTTGAGTTTGTATGTTACCTCTTGCTTAAATGATATGGCTAAGTCTATGTATTTATGTGCCTCCTCAAATCTTCCAGCCTTAGAGAGAAAATCTGCTAACCTTGCAAGAATTTCTGGATTGGGTTCTCCTTTTTCAATAAACTCCTTTGCTTCCCGTATTCCTCTTTCGATTTCACCTAAATAATTCAAAGTATCCAGATACTCAACAAGGACCTTAGCTCTTTTTTCAGACTCAGATTCGGTGTCCAGGTACCATTTATAATGTTTCAATGATTCATGATAAGCAAGGGATTTTCTAAGTTCCCTTGCTGCTTCAAGCGAATATTTTTTAATTTTTTCTGTCTCGCCAGCCATATAGGCGTGGTATGAAAGGATAGGAAAAGGCACAGGTAAATTTATTTTTATTTTCTCCAGTGTTTCTAGGATAGTTTTATGCATATATCTCTTCTTAGTTTCAGTAATTTTGCTAAGAACAATCTCTCTCGTTATGTCCTCTTTGAATGCGAATACATCGAGTCCCTTTTCGACGAGGATGTTATTTCTAATCATTTTGTCGATTGTGTCGTAAAGCTCTCCCGGGTTCTTTGATGTGCATAACTCTAATACCTTGATATTAAACTCGCTTCCGAGACAGGCTGCATATTCGATAACGGGGTTTCCGTCGAAGAGCTTCATTTTTTCTTTAATTATGTTTTCAACTGTTTCTGGTATATGAAAGATAGATCCTGTTGCCATTTCTCTTAAAAACCATTGCCCATCTCGATTTATTAAAAGCTCGTGTTTGAAAAGATCCTTAGTTAACTCCTCTATGAAGAACGGATTTCCACCTGTTTGTTGATATATAGTATCCGCAAGCTCTTTATCACATCTGCCTTGAAGGATGGCCTCGAGTAATTCGAAGGTCTCTTCTTTACTGAGATTCTCAAGGTGAGTTTCTGAGATTGCTCTTTCTCTTAAGAGATGAGCGTAAAATATTTCCATGGGTTTATTTGCAGATTCCTCTTTTCTGTAGGCTATTATGATCTTCATATTAGTAATGTTTGAGTGAACTAGGAAGTAAAGAAGCTCCAAAGAAGAGCTATCAAGCCAGTGAAGGTCATCAATAAACATAATTATTGGTTCTATTTTTGAGATGTGTTGCAGAATTTTTGAATATGCATCAAAAAACTTATATCTATCTATGTTTTCAGGTATGAAGCCAATCTCTGGGTCCAGAAGACTTAGTGCGACTTTTTCCCCTTCATCAAGAGTCTCTAAAGCTTCCAGGAAGTTGAAGTAATTGTTGCTTTTCAGGGTTTTAAAAAAAGTTCTGAAAGGGTAGAAAGGGATAGATGTGATACTTCCTGATACCTTCGAGCTCAGCATCATTGCGTTTCCGTTTAGTTTCAGAGCTTCCTCGACGAGTCTTGTTTTCCCAACCCCTGTTGAACCAGTGATACTTATGATTTTTACCTCTGGATCGTTTAGCTTTTGTAATATCCATACCTTTTCTGCTTTTCTTCCGATGAAACTCGGGGACGGAACTATTGGAAGAGCAATGTCTGTTTCGGGTATTGCGTAAATACCACCTTTACCCTGCTTTTTTGCTCTGTACAGGGCCATATCAAGTTTGTTATAGACGACAGACCACTCAGTGCCGTGTGAGGGTATTTCTACTAAACCAATGGAGGCAGTTACATTGACCCCAAAGAAATCCTCATCGCTTAGTAAGGTTATGATTCTTTCAGCGACTTTTTGAGCATTGTTAAGGGTTGTGTAGGGCAAAATTATTAAAAAATCGTCACCACTAAGTCTTACTATGGTATCTGTTTCTCTTATGGCATTTTTCAAAAATTGTGCGAAGGAAAAAAGTACTTTATCACCAATCTTGTGTCCGTATAACTTGTTAACTAAGCTGAAATCATCAATGTCGAGAAGTAGAAGGGAAAAACGTGTTCCGTATCTTTTGGATTTTTTAATTTCTCTGGGTAAGGTTGTTTCCAGAAATTTCTTATTGTAAACTTGGGTTAACTCATCTTTATATGGGTCTGCAACCTCAAAGTACATACTCAACAATTATAAAATCAATAAGATTGTTAAATCAAATTAATGCTTCGCTTTCCTGTTAATGTGTATTTCGGTCTGCTTTAATAAAAATCTCTCGTATTCCCATTGAATCTTGGTTGTGATTGCAGATAACGGTATCTTTATGTCTTCAATTGCATTTATCGGGAGAATATCGTAAGTAGTTCCTGCGAGGAAAGCTCCATCTAAATCTTTTATCGACTCAATTTTTATAGGGTCTTCAACTACCTGAATCCCGAGTTCCTTGCATATTTTAATCACCGCCTGTCTCGTTATGGATGGTAAGATGTCATGAGTTAAGGGATGGGTAAAGATTTTCCCACCTATTACTGCGAAAAAAGAAGAAGAGGTACTTTCGGTTAAGTAACCATTTTTGAAGAAAACTGCATCAAAAAAGCCCCTCTCTCTTGCCTCTATCTTGGCAAGCACATTTGGAAGGAGCATGGTGGTCTTTATATCGCATCTTCCCCATCTAACATCTGGATATAAAATTAATGATACTCCATTTTTTTTCAGTTTTGGAGAAAGGGGCCGATATTTACTTGATATTATAATTACAGTTGGTTTTGTATTTTTCCTTGGGAGGTGACTTCTTGGTTCTTTACCCCTTGTGACTTGAATGTATACCAGTGCGTCGCTGGCTTTGAGTTTTTTTAAGGATTTTTCAATTATATCTCTGTATTCCTCTTTGGTATAGGGTGACTGGATCTTAAGTTCCCTTAGTCCAAAAAATAATCTCTCGAGGTGTTCCTCAAGAAATATTGGAATACCATGTAGGGCGCGTATGACTTCGTAAATGCTATCAGCGAAGAATAAACCGCGGTCTTCAATGTTGGAAATAGGTGTATTTTTAAATTTTCCATCAATAAAATAAACTCTTTTGGTTTGCATAAGAAAATTTTAATAGCAAAACGGTGAAAATGCCACATGGTTTTGATATTCCTTGACCTTTCGCGGTGTTGGTTATATACTCTTTAAAATGCCGGAGGTGAGATAAATGTCAGCTATTTTAACTGGAACTTTTAGATTGAAAGTCGGACTTGCTGAAATGTTGAAGGGCGGAGTAATAATGGATGTAACTTCAGCTGAGCAGGCAAAGATTGCTGAGCAGGCCGGTGCTGTGGCTGTTATGGCCCTTGAGCGTGTTCCGGCAGATATCAGGAAGGAAGGTGGTGTTGCGAGAATGGCTGATCCCGAGAAGATTATTGAAATTATGGAAGCTGTGTCCATTCCCGTGATGGCCAAAGTAAGAATTGGACATTTTGTTGAGGCCCAGATCCTTGAAGCGCTGGGTGTTGATTTTATAGATGAGAGTGAAGTTCTTACGCCAGCGGATGAGGAGAATCACATAAATAAGCATCCTTTCAAGGTTCCCTTTGTATGTGGAGCAAGGGATCTTGGCGAAGCACTAAGAAGAATAGCTGAAGGGGCTGCCATGATTAGGACCAAAGGTGAAGCTGGCACAGGCAACGTGGTTGAAGCCGTAAGGCATATGAGAAAGATTCAGGCTGAGATGAAAAGACTAACTACACTAAACGAAGAAGAACTGTTTGCCGAAGCGAAGAAGCTTGGTGCCCCTTATGAGCTTGTTAAGTATGTGCATGACCATGGTAAATTGCCTGTTCCAAACTTTGCAGCTGGTGGAATCGCAACACCAGCTGATGCTGCTCTTATGATGCAACTTGGCGCCGAAGCTGTATTTGTGGGAAGTGGTATATTTAAGTCAGAAGACCCTGAAAAAAGGGCAAGGGCAATTGTTGAGGCGGTAACCTATTATGATGACCCTGAAATTCTTGCCCGGGTCTCTAGAGGGCTTGGTGAACCCATGAGAGGTTTAGATGTGGCGAAAATGAAACCTGAGGAACTTCTTCAAACCAGGGGGTGGTAGTGAAGGTAGGTATTCTGGCAATTCAGGGTGATTTTGAGCTCCACAAAAATAAAGTTGAAGCTTGTGGATTCGAGTGGATGTATGTGAAAAAGGAAAGTGATCTTGATAAGGTTGACGGCTTGATTTTCCCAGGTGGTGAGAGTACTACTATTACAAAGATCATTTCTCGTTACGGCATCGATAAAGCACTGGTTAGAAAGATTAACGAGGGCATGCCGATTTTTGCAACCTGTGCCGGGTTAATTATGATGGCAAAAGAATTTGAAGGCGAGGAAAAGGAAGTTTCCCCCCTCAGGGTTTTGAATGTGAAGGTAAAAAGGAATGCATACGGCAGGCAGAGAGAGTCTTTTGAAGCCCCTCTCAAATTAAAGCTTGGTAACGATGAAGTAGAGATCACAGGGATTTTCATAAGAGCTCCTAAAATTACTGCAGTTGAGAGTGGTATTGAAGTTCTTGGGCATTTTGAAGGGAGTCCTGTAGCAGTCAGGCAGGGAAATATCCTTGCCATGACTTTCCACCCAGAGCTTGACGAGGGTGTTGAAATTTATCATTATTTTGGCAGGATCATAAAGGAGAGAAAACAACATGTTTGAGAATCTGAGGAGAGTAGATCCGGAAATCTTTGAAGCCATTTTTAATGAGCTTCAAAGGCAAAGGAATGGCCTTGAACTAATAGCATCCGAAAACTTCACGTCCGACGCTGTTATGGAGGCTATGGGTAATGTAATGACTAATAAATATGCAGAAGGCTATCCTGGTGCAAGATATTACGGTGGATGTGAATTTGTAGATGTCGCCGAAAGGCTTGCAATTGAGAGAGCAAAAGCTCTTTTTGGTGCCGAGCATGTCAATGTTCAGCCTCATTCCGGTGTACAGGCAAACATGGGAGTATACTTTGCAGTCTTACAGCCAGGCGATACGATATTATCTATGGCCTTATCCCATGGCGGACATCTTTCCCATGGACATAAGGTGTCTTTCTCAGGGAAATTGTACAATGTAGTTCATTACACC
>JBDRYG010000020.1:0-24238 GCA_039803305.1 Caldifarciminota bacterium | reverse complement strand
GTTCTTGGTTCCCAGTAATTCAAGTTCACCTTTTTCATTCCTGTTATACTGCATGAACACAAGATTCCAAACCTCAAGGAATCTCTCACCTTCCATTTCCGGGCTGAGCTGGTTTGGGTCCTCCTCTTTACCAAGGTCGTAAAGGATTTCAGAACATGGGCCTGCTGGTCCAATTTCGCCCATTTCCCAGAAATTATCTTTTTCTCCCATACGAAATATTCGCTCCTCAGGAACGCCTATGAGATCTCTCCAGATATAAAAGGCCTCGTCATCCTCTCTAAATACGGTAACATATAGTTTATTTTTCTCGATGCTAAAAACTTCAGTAAGAAGTTCCCATGCAAATCTAATTGCACCCTCCTTAAAATAATCGTTAAACGAGAAATTACCAAGCATCTCAAAGAAAGTGTGATGGCGCTTTGTAAATCCTACATTGTCAAGATCATTGTGTTTTCCACCAGCTCTTAGACATTTTTGACTTGAAGCAGCTCTTGTAAAAGGTGGCTTAACAACGCCCAAGAAAAAGAGCTTAAACTGGTTCATTCCAGCGTTAGTGAACAAAAGGGTTGGATCACCCTTTGGTAATAGAGACGAGCTTGGGACAATTGTATGTCCTCTTTCCCTGAAATATTCCAGAAAAGTTTCTCTAACCTTACTTGCCGTCCATTTCATATGCTTAATTCCTTCAAAAACCTTACCTTCGTGTCAAACTCAATTAGTTCAAGCCTGTTAAGGGCTTCTTCAAGACTCTTTCCCCCAACTAGAACTCCGTGTTTTTGTAAAACAATAACAAAAACTTCTGGATCTCCTCCTTTCTCCGCGACTTCTTTACAAAGCTCCTCCGAACCTGCCTTCCTATAAGGTACAGAGATTAATTTTTTACCGACATAGTCCTGAATTTCTGTCATCAAAGGTTTAACCTCTGATGCCATATAAAATGATGCAGCAGTAATAAAAGGAGGATGAGCGTGAATAATTGCATTAATGTCCGATCTTACACTATACCAAGAAAGATGCGTATTCAATTCAATAGAAGGGACTAAATTCCCTTCAATTACCTCACCTCTTCCATTAACAAGAACTATCTCCTCAGGCAATAGTTCCCCTTTCCTTTTACCTTTTGGTGTAATAAGATAGAGATCGGGACCAACTTTAACACTGGCATTTCCCACATTTGCCTGAATAAACCCCTGTAAAAAAAGATTCCTCATCACTGAAACAATTTCATTTCTTTCTTTTTGGTAAGATAACATCTCTTCCTCCCATATATGGACGTAAAACTTCAGGTATGACCACACTTCCATCTTCCAGCTGATTATTTTCAAGAATGGAAATAAAGACTCTTGGTGTTGCAAGCCCAGATCCGTTTAGAGCATGTGGAAAATCCATTTTTCCATCTTTTCTTCTAAGCCTAGTTCTTGCCCTCCTGGTCTGAAAAGCTTCTGTATTTGAACACGACGAAGCTTCGAGCCATCTGCCGACCCCTGGTGCCCACACTTCAATGTCGTAAGTTTTGGTGGAAGCAAAACCCATATCACCTGTGCATAATAGCACTACCCTATACGGAATATTTAGGAGTTGTAAAAGGTCTTCCACATCCTTAACCATTTTTTCCAGTTCTTCATATGAATCTTCAGGTTTAGTGAACTTAAAAAGCTCGACCTTATTAAACTGATGTACTCTTATGATCCCTCTAACATCTTTCCCATAGGAACCCGCTTCTCTTCTATAACAAGGAGTGTAGGCCATAAAATACTTTGGAAGATCATTTTCATCCAGCACCTCGTCTCTAAAAAGGTTAGCAAGTACCGTTTCCGCCGTCGGAATTAGAAAAAGTTCATCTTCATTTACATAGTACATTTCCTCTCGAAACTTTGGCAAATGTGCAGAAACATACATAGATTCTTCTTTAACCAGGGTCGGGGGTAATATTTCTTCATATCCTTTCTTTTTGTTATTATCGAGGAAAAAATTTATAAGTGCTCTTTCAAGCTCAGCACCCTCACCCTTGTAAATGGCGAATCTTGAACCTGATATTTTGCCAGCCCTGTCAAAATCAATAATTCCAAGATCCTCAGCTAAATCCCAGTGGGGTTTCGGGTTGAATGAGAATCTCTTAACCTCACCCCAATTCCTTACTATTACATTATCCTCTGATGATTTTCCAAAAGGACAGCTTTCATGGGGAATATTAGGAATATAGAGCCACTTTTCCATCAAGGTATTTTCTATATCCGAGAGAATCTTCTCCTTCTCCGCAAGTGCTTCATCAATATCTCTTGCCATAATCATTAACTCTGTTATATCATCGTTTACCCTCTTTCTATCAGCAATCTCTCTGCTAACCTTATTTTTCTTGCTCCTTAAATCATCAATTTCCTTCTTTAATTCCCTGATTCTTCGCTCAAAATCTACAAGCTCATCTACTACAGATGGATCTTGATTTCTTCTTATAAGGGCCGATCTCAAAAGCTCCGGGTTTTCCCTCAGGAGTTTTCTATCTAACAATTTATCCTCCTTTTGAAAGTAAGCATAATTTTAATATTCAAAGGGCGAAAGTTCAATTAATTACTTATGTCCAAGAACTTTGACGTATAATTAACACATGGGGAACAAAGATTTATACAGACTTTTAGTTGAGCGCAGAAGCATTAGGGAATTCCTGGATAAGGAAGTCCCTGAGGACACACTTAAGGAACTCTTCGAAATTTGCAGGTGGGCACCTACGGCAAGAAATTCCCAATCTTACTATTTTATCATAATTAAAGATAAATCACTTATAAAATTACTTTCCGAAGTAAGAAGTCCGGCAAAACCTATAGGTAGAGCCCCAATGGCGGTAGCAATATGTGGAGATCCTGACAAATCTTCAAGGTACATAGAAGACGCGTGTATTGCAGCATACCATTTTATGCTTGCAGCCTGGAGTCTGGGACTTGGCACATGCTGGATCGGTGGGATGGACAGAGATGATGTCAAAGAAAAGCTCGGTATACCCCAAACCCACTACATAGCCACGATAACTCCGCTCGGATGGCCGGCTTATATACCTACACCACCCCCTCGAAAACCAGCGGAGGACTTTTACAGGATTATTGAGTAAAACTTTTCAAGTTCTCAAATCAAGAAAAGGCCGTTATAATTAGTCAGGTGAAAATACCCGGCTTAAGTAAACGGAATATAATTATTTCTGTTGGTTTCGTTCTTTTTGTAATACTAGTAATTACTGTGAAGACTACTTCAAAAGAAACTCTTTTAGCACTCAAATCCGCAAACTTTAAATATTTAATCATAGCTTGCCTATGTTGGATTCTTTACATTTTGTCTGATGGAACAAGGTTCTCTTTGGCTGCACTTAGCGTCAGTGAGAAGCGCTTGGACATTATAACAGCTATCAAAATCATTTCCATCGGTATTTTTCTCGCTGCTGTTACACCTTTCCAGGTTGCCGGTCTACCTGTTCAGATAATGCTTTTAAATAAAAGAAAAATTGGGATAGGGAAGTCTACAGCTATACTGGCTGCCAGGGGTTTTATTGCATACTCAACGGTACTAATAGCCGTGCTGATTTCGCTTAAAACCATATGGCCTCCACCATCTGACCTTATCAAAGGGGTTGTAATCTACGCTACATCCATCGTATTAGGGATCGTGATAATTTACGGCCTTGCAATATTTGCGCCAAAATTAATTAGCAAGGTCTTGAAAAGTAAGAGACTATTAGAGGAAATAAACTCACTAAGAGAAACCACCATCTCTTTTGTAAGAAACTCCAATAAAATATTGCTCCTTTTTGCATTTTTATCCTCTTTTATATCTCATCTTTCTCTCTGCGCAATACCTTATTTTCTGGCTCTTTCATTCAACACAAATATTAAGTTTACTTATGCCTTTTCGTTTCAGTCCCTTATACAAGGAGGGCTTATTTGGACTCCTACACCTGGGGGAACAGGTATTGCGGAGGGGGTTAGCCTTCTTATATTCAAAAACTATATAAATTCTGAAATTCTCGGACTTTTTGTTATTTTATGGAGATTCTTTACACATCACATTACGGCAATTGTTGGTGCATTATTCCTCCTCGACGAAGCCAGAAAATTTTAGCACATACCCCAGCTCTTCTATAATTTGCCTCGCTTCGCCGTAGTTATACCCAAGGTAAGTTAATTTGTTTAAAACTCTCCGGAAGTCACGAGGAGATAAAACCTTGTTACCCTTCGTAACTTTTGAAATAATCTTTTCCAAAATTTCTCTCGGAACCTGCTTGCTTTCCATATTTTTAAGCTGTTCTCCTTCAAGGCCTATCCTTTTTAAAAGTTTCACAGCCTTTCTGGGTGAGACCCCTCTTGAAATGTACCTGTCATATAGCTCCTCAGTCAGGATTTTGTCATTTAAAAGCCCAACTTGCTTAAGATAGCGTATAGCACTTTCAATGTCCTCTTCACTAAACCCTTTCATCTTCATTCTAAATCTTAATTCACTCTCGCTTCTGAGTCTATACCGCAACAAAAGTTGAACGTACTTTAAGGGATCCTTAGTCATCTTCTATTCCTCAGGTTCTCAAAGTAATAATAAATTACCATGATATCCGCAGGGTTAACCCCTGAAATCCTGGATGCCTGGGCAAGATTCTTGGGCTTAACCCTATTCAATTTGGAAAGTGCCTCATTAGAAAGCCCAGGGACACTGGAATAATCAAATCCATCAGGAATCCTGATCTTCTCAAGCTCCCTAAACTTCTCTACTTCTCTCTCCATCCGCCTAATATACCCCTCATACTTAACCTCTGTCTCTACCCTCTCTTTTATGTAGTAGGGATAATCCTCAATTAATTTTAGTTTCACAAGGTCATCATAATTAATCTCAGGTCTTTTAAGAAGTTCCAAGGCGGTTGTTGTGTTCTCAATAGTCGGTTTATTAAGGGTTTCGAGGGCAGGGTTGACTTCACGGGGTCTTAGAACAATTTTCTTTAATCTCTCTATGATCGACTCCCACAATTCTTTTTCCTTCAAAAAATCCTCATATTCTGCCTTTTTAATTAGTCCAAACTCATATCCATACCTCATTAACCGGTCTCTTGCGTTATCCATCCTTAAGATAAGCCTAAATTCAGCTCTAGAAGTGAAGAGCCTGTAAGGTTCTTCAGTTCCCTTTGTAACAAGATCATCGATGAGAACTCCAATATAGGCTTCAGATCTGGATAGAGTAAACTCTTTATTACTCAGTTTCAATAGGGCATTGACTCCAGCAACAAAACCCTGTGCAGCAGCCTCTTCATATCCAGAAGTACCATTAATTTGACCGGCAAAGAAAAGATTATCAATAAGTTTAGATTCTAAATTTGGTTTAAGCTGATCCGGGTAAACAAAGTCATATTCGATAGCATATCCCCATCTCAACACTTTTACGTTTTCGAGACCCGGTATACTTTGAAGCATTCTAAGCTGAAAATCAACAGGAATAGATGTAGACACACCATTCAAGTAGTACTCAAATGTGTCTCTTCCATCAGGTTCCAGAATTACCCTATGTGACTCCCTTTCAGGAAACTCTACGATTTTAACCTCAATTGACGGGCAATACCTTGGACCTATTCCTACAATCCTACCCGTGTATAATGGGGAAAAAGCTAAAGATTCCCTAATGATCTCATGAGTCTTATGAGTAGTTCGAGTTACATAACACGGAAGTTGCTCAATATTAAGAACAGGATTCCTGAAAGAAAAACCCCTTGGGATTTCATCCCCTAACTGAATCTCCATTTTTGATAAATCAACACTTCTTATATCTATCCTGGGTGATGTCCCTGTTTTGAATCTACCAAGTCTGAATCCCAACGCCCTCAAGTTGTTCGAAAGGTCAGTAGAAGGAAACTCGCCCGCCCTTCCGGCAGGGAATGAAACAAGTCCAATGTGGATTAGTCCATTTAAAAAAGTACCGGTGGTTACCACAACAGAACCCGCAAAGTACTCCATACCTGAACGGGTCTTTACACCTTTAGCCCTACCATTTTCTACTAAAATTTCAACAACTTCATCCTGAACAATAGTTATGTTGGGCTCGTTCTCGAGGGTCCTTTTCATCCTTTCTCTGTAAAGTTTCCTATCATTCTGGCTTCTAAGAGACCATACTGCTGGTCCCTTAGAGGTATTAAGAAGCTTTATCTGAATGGCAGTTTCATCAGCTGCGATACCAATTTCACCTCCAAGCGCATCAATTTCTTTCACAAGATGGGCCTTAGCAAGCCCTCCAATAGAAGGATTACATGACATCTGACCTATCTGGTCAATATTTATCGTTATCACTAAAACTTTCCCACCCATCCTGGACGCTGCGAGGGCCGCTTCAATTCCAGCATGCCCGGCACCCACAACTATTACATCAAACTTAAAGCTCATGCTTAAATAATACATTTTGCATCTTGAATAAACAATAAAAAAGCTTTAAATTTCAATTTATGGACAATAAATTGTTTGAAGTCTTATATAGGGTTGGTGTGTCACTTGCATCAGAGAAAGATGTGGATAGAGTGTTAGAAAGGATTGTAGATGAGGCCATTTCTCTTGCCGGGTGTGATGGGGGCACTATATACATCATAAAGGGGGACAAACTTCACTTCAAAATCTTAAAAAATAATGTTTTAAAACAAAAATTCTACACAGATGAAATTCTCGATCTTTTTCCATTAAAAGAGTTTCAGATTTCCGATAACAGCATATCAGGTCATGTTGCAAAAACTAGAGAGCTTCTCCATCTTCCCGACGGCGAGACAGCAAGAAAAATGGGATTCACATTTGACGCAGTTGTTTTGCAGGGCGTAGACTACATTGTTGAGTCAACTCTCACAATCCCACTTATTACAGGTAACAACGAGCTTGTGGGTGTCTTACAACTAGTAAATGCTAGAGAGAATGGAAAGATAACACCATTTAAAGATGAAACGATACAAATTATGAAATTTTTCGCATCACAGGCTGCTGTAGCTCTACAAAACGCTAAATTACTCGAAGAAGTGAAAAAAATCCAGTTATATGCGATTTATACCCTTTCATCTGCAGCAGAATTCAAAGACAAAGTCACTGGAGACCACATAAAGAGAATTTCGAAAGTATCCTATATTATTGCTAAGACTTTAAACCAGAACCGCGAGTTTTGCGAACTAATTCTCTATGCAAGCCCAATGCATGATATAGGAAAGGTAGCAATACCTGATCACATCCTTAACAAACCAGACAGATTGAGCGCCAGTGAGTGGGAGACAATGAAAAAACATGTGATTTACGGCTCCCAGATAATCGGGGACTCTGAATTTCCTCTCTTCCAAATGGCAAAAAGAATTGCTCTCTATCACCATGAAAGATTCGACGGAAACGGTTATCCATTTGGTCTTAAGGGTGAAGAAATACCGATTGAGGCTCGAATTGTTCAGGTTGCTGATGTGTTTGACGCTCTTGTTTCCGTAAGACCTTATAAAATTCCCTGGAGCTTCCAGGATGCATCTGACTATATAAGGGATATGAAGGGCGAACAGTTTGATCCTGATGTAGCTGATGCATTCCTCCAAAGAATAGAGCTCATAGCCAAATTATATCATCAAAATGCGGAATAAATTTAGTGAAGATAAACTTATTGAAAACCTTTCCAAATTTTGGAAAAGCAAAATAAACAAAAATGTAATTGTCCCAAATGGAGATGATACACTTGCATTGCTTACGGAGAGTGATAAATTATACCTTCTAACGGTGGATACTTCCCTGGAAAATGTTCACTTTACAAAAAGGCTTTTATCATTTAGAGAAATTGGATACCGTGCAGTAGCTGGCGCCCTATCTGACATAGCTGCCATGGGAGGATATCCTATAACAATTCTTGTAGATATAGAAATACCCGTTAAAAAGTACAGAAATGTTGAAGAGATTTATTACGGAATAGACGAATTAGCTAAGAAGTATGACTTTTCAATAGGGGGAGGGAACATAGTAAAAGGAGATCGCTGGAGAATAACAACAACCGTTTTAGGAGCAGTCGAAAAAGAAAAGGTTCTCACAAGAAAATTATTCAAGCCCGGAGATTACATTTACATAACCGGAGATATTGGACGGGTAGGGTTCTTTTTAAATTTACAGCATAAAAAGAAAGAAGACATTGAAATTTATAACATTTTACGAGAAAAATTCGCACACCCTGTGCCCCGTATACAAGAAATGAGGTATCTGGTATCTACTTACAAACTAGGTGGGGCGATTGATGTCTCTGATGGGCTAGGAATTGACTTATGGAGAGTTGCAAAGGCCTCGGGTGTAAAAATCATAATTGACCTTACCCGCCTGCCATACATTAAAGAACTTGAAATTTTTAAGAGTAATTTAGTAGACTTTTTAAAAGCCCTATGCGCCAGCGGGGAAGAGTACGAGGTTTGCTTCTCTAGCCCTGAGCTTATAAACGAGCCAGGAGTAACAAGGATAGGTCATGTAGAAACCGGAACACCAGATGTAATAGGTAAAGTTGAGAATAGGTTGATAAAAGTCAAAAACTTAGGATATGATCATCTGAGATAACTCAATTTGAAGGAACGAGCTTTTCTACCTTGAACCCGGAAATTGTAGAAACGATAAGAACACTTACTTTTTTATCTCCCGAATAGAGGTCTAAAAGATTCTCTGGGTCAATGACAGAATAGGAGCTTAAAACTTCTCTCAATTTTCCTATCTCTACATTTGAGAACAAGACCCTTATTTCAACTCCAACTTTCCCGAGTCTATCAAGATTTTTTATAAGGTCTGGGTCTACATAGTGATATTCAATATCTCTGGAAATTTCCCCACCCTCAAATGGATTGTTTTTAAAATATTGAACAAGTAGTTCATAAAGCTCAGGTATGTCTCTTTCATACATACTAAAACCACTAGCGGGTTTATGCCCGCCATAGTCAATAAAAAGATCGGAGAGATAGTTAAGCATCTCTAGAGAGTTAAACCCATAGGGTGCTCTGACTTCAGCCACAACAATACCATCCTCTCTCCTACCAAGGACTATGGTCGGGACATTAAAAGAATCTTTAAGCTGACCCGCAACATAACCAAGATATTGTGGCTCAGCATCCTTAAGGTCCACAACGATATAGTCTCGCACCATTTTTAAAGAACTCTTTGCCTCTTCAAGATAATACTGAGCTTTTTGCTGCCATTCATTAACTGCACTCCAGATAGGCTTAATAAGCTCTTCTGCCGTTGCCACATCCTTACTCAATAGTAGCAAGACACCCTTATTTTCCCCATTATTTGATTTACCTGCAGAGACAATGGATATTAAATCCTCTATTGTTGCCCTGTCTGTCTGATTACCGCTCTGCTTTCTTATATTTTCAAAGGCCTTGACAAAATTTGGTCGATACCACTCTAAAGCTTTTTTACCTGCACCGTAAATAATTCTATTTTCCGAAAACAGAGGAACTCTGTCCGCAACAGTCCCAATTGCAGCGAATATAAACAGCTCAGGAAGTTCCTCAAAGATTTTATTTAGGTTCCAACCTGCCCTAAGAGAAATTAGCTCCCATGCGACTTTCAGTGCTACGCCGCAACCTGCAAGATATGGAAAGGAATCACCTCCACGTTTGGGATTTACAAGAAGGGTATCAGGTACAGTTTCTTTTAATTCATGATGATCCGTAATGATTACATCGATCCCCTTTTCCTTGCAATATTCCACCCCTTCAACAGAAGTTGAACCAGAATCTACTGTAACAATTAATGAAGGCTTGTATCTTTCAACGATATAATCTATAGCTGAAATCGAAAGACCATAAGCTTCGTTTCGTTTCGAGGGAATATAATGATTTGCTGATATACCAAGAAATTCAAGCGTCCTTAACATAATCGCTGTGGAAGTTATACCATCAGCATCTTCGTGACCAAATACCAATATAGACTCACCCTTACCTACCGCCCTCAGAATTCTCTCCACCGAGGGAATCAAATCAGGCAATGTGGAAGGAGGTTGCAGATTCTCAAGAACAGGATTGAAAGTAGCCTCCGCAAGATCCAGATTTTTTATACCCTTATCTATTAAAATTCTTGAAAGTTCCAGAGGAATCCCAAAGCTTCTTTCTAACTCGGAAATAAGATCCAACAACTAACCTCCCGAACTAAACAAAAAGCGGGTGACGGGACTCGAACCCGCGACCCTCAGCTTGGGAAGCTGATGCTCTACCAACTGAGCTACACCCGCTTGACATTCTTTTAAACACGTTTGTAAACCAGTACCGGCAGCCTTGTCATCTTTACTACTTTAGTTGAAACAGAACCTAAGAAAGCCCTTTCCACCCAATCTTTCTTCTCGTAAGCAAGTATTATTATATTATATTTCCCCTTCTCCGCAAAATCAACAATTTCGATTCCCGCCTCGGCGCCTTCGACCACTGAGTAAGAAACCTCTCCTGGATATTCAAGCATCAGCCTTTTCTGCAAATTTTTCTTAACACCCTCAAGATCACCAGCTAGAAAAGCTGACCCTTGCTCAATATAGGGAAGAGGATGCAGTTCAAACACATTCAGAACTGTTATCTGAGATTTGAATTTTTTTATGAACTTTTGAAACAGGTCTTTAAAAGCACTTTTGGACGCGTCAGAAAAATCAGCGGTAAAAAGGACTCTATCAAATTTTGGTTTTGACTTTGATTCTTTTACCACAAGGCAAGAAGGGAGCGCACTCTTTACAATACTTATGGCTGTGCTGGCTACCATTGCTCTACCCTTAGGAATACCTACTATCACAAGATCATAACCTTTCCCGGACTCCTCTGAAACCGATCTCACTGGTTCTCCTTCTACAAATACAGCCTTTGCGGTATATCCCTCTTGAACAAGATTATTTGAAATCCTGGATAGTTCCTCCTGGGACTTTGAGCGCAGTTCTTCAATTTTCCTCTCAAGATCTTTAACTCTGTCAGGGATTTCAAAAAATGTGGCAGTTTCCCTTATTTTGGAAGGGAATACATGCATGACAGTAATCTGGCCCTTTTCAGATATCAATAGTTTAGCATACTCAAGAGCGACTCTTGAAGCCTGGCTAAAATCAACTGGAACCAAAATCTTTTTATACATTTGTGCCAGTCTCTCCTTCTAACTCTGCTCTTTTTGCCATAAATTCAAGAAATTTCCACCTTTTTTCCATAAACTTCTTAATTTCGTCAATGAGTTCCGGTCTTTTAACAATATGAGAATATCTTGCCTGAGATTTTAAGAAGTCCTCTAAAGGCACAGGATTTCTCGGCTTATAATTAATCTTATAATAGCCGTTTTCCACTTCATAAAGAGGCCAGAATCCTGATTCCACTGCTAACCTGGCAACTTCAATACTCTTATTCTCCGGATAACCCCAACCAGGAACGCATGGAGAATATACAGATATAAAAGTCGGCCCTTCTACTGACAAGGCTTTTCTTACTTTTCTAACATAGTCGTTCCAGTGACTTACTGAAGCCTGTGCAACATAAGGAGCACCATGGGCTGCTATGATGTCAACAATAGGTTTTTTATGTTGCAGTTTACCAGGAACCACCTTACCGGCAGGCGAAGTAGTAGTGCTTGCCCCATAAGGAGTTGAACTTGACCTCTGAATCCCAGTATTCATGTATCCTTCATTATCATAAAGTATGTAAAGGAAATTGTGTCCCCTTTCAACTGCACCAGACAACGCCTGTAAGCCTATGTCATACGTACCACCATCTCCACCAAAAGCGATAAACTTCACCTTTTTATCCGCAGGGATTAATCCCTTCCTAACCATTGCCTTATATGCAGCCTCTACACCGGATATTGTGGCTGCAGCGTTTTCAAATGCGCTGTGGATCCACGGTACGGGCCAAGAGGCAAATGGAAAAATTGACGTTGTCACTTCCATACAACCAGTAGCATTCGCAACCACAACTGGATAATCAGATGCGCTGAGAGTCATTCTAACTACGGCAGGGAACGGACAGCCCGCACAGGCTCTATGACCCGACGCAAGGCCTATGTTTCTCCTTGCAAGTTCTTTCAAACTTAGGGAAAAATTATCCGCCATTTTCCATCCTCCTATTCTCTAACACCAACATACTCAACTAATGGAAGCTTCTTCCCTTCTTTAAGCTCTTTAACTCTGTCAATGATATAAAGGGCCTGTTCCATAGGGAAATCTCTTCCACCAAGTCCAAAAACAAAATTCACAATCTTCGGGCGGCTTTCAAGTTCGTAGAGCGCAGACCTAACCTCGTTGAAAACAGGGCCTCCCATGGAGCTCACTGAATCTGATCTATCCATCACACCTATGGCTTTTACATTCTTAAACGCTTCCTGTAACACCTCGTAAGGGAATGGTCTGAAAACCTTCAGTCTTACAAGTCCAACTTTCTCGCCATTAGTTCTTCTTATGTCCACAGCTTCTTTCATTGTGCCCGCCGCGGAACTCATAGAAAGAACTGCGTATTCAGCATCCTCCATGCGGTAAAATTCAGCAAAAACAGGAAAATCAAACCCAAATTGCCTATTATACTCCTCAATAACTTCCTTAATAACAGTTTTTGATCTTATCATAGCCTCAATTTGCTGCCTCTTATGTTCAAAATAGTAATCGGTTAGATCAAGTGGTCCAACCATTATTGGATTTTCAACATCAAGCAGATTGTAAAGCGGTTTTCTTTTACCTACAAAATTTTTCACATCCTGATCATCGAGAGCTTCAACGACTTCCATTCCATGGCTAATAATGAACCCGTCAAGAGTAACCATTACGGGCAAATTAATCGTCTCAGCAATCTTAACAGCCTGAATCAATGTATGATAACCCTCGTCGGCGTTTTCACAGTAGATCTGTATCCAGCCTGCATCTCTTGATCCCATTGTATCAGAATGATCACAATGAATGTTAATAGGGGACGAAAGTGCTCTATTAACTTCCGCCAGTATAATTGGCAATCTAAGTCCAGATGCTATATACAACATTTCGTGCATCAAAGCTAACCCCTGAGATGATGTCCCCGTCATTACTCTTGCGCCAGCAGCTGAAGCTCCTATGCAAGCTGACATAGCTGAATGCTCGGATTCAACTGCAACAAACTCAGTATCTACTTCCCCGTCAGCTACGTATTTGGCAAAGATTTGGACAATTTCTGTAGCAGGAGTAATGGGGTAAGCTGCAACCACATCGGGGTTGATCTGCTTCATCGCATAAGCAAAAGCTTCATTTCCTGTTAATGCTAACTTTGTCTTCGCCATTAAAATTCCTCCTTCTCCATATGAATGGCCTTGACCTTTGGTGGGCAGACTTCTGCACAAATTCCACATCCCTTGCAATAGTCGTAGTTTATTCCTGAAACCTTTGGGTCACCCTTTTCATCTTTAGTTATTACTATAGCGTTATCAGGACAGTATACCCAGCAAAGAAAGCAACTCGTACACTTATTCTCATCCCAAACAGGTCTTGAAGTTCTCCAGCTTCCCGTTTTAAGAGCTGGGGAAGTAGGAACTCCTGGAATAACACAACCCTCAGGTAATTCTCTCCACCCCTTTTTCTTCATAATCCACGAACCTCCTCGTAGGCCCTTTTTATTGCCTTGAGATTTCCCTCTACAACTTCAGGCTTGTACTTCATCCTGAGCCTTGCCTCAACTGCCTTCAAAAAGTCATCAAAATTCATAAAACTCAGAACCCGCATCAAGGCACCCAACATGGGTGTGTTTGGTAAATTTCTCCCAAGAATTTCCTCAGAGATTTTAGAAGCATCTACGGAATAGACTTTTCCTGGAAGGCTAAATTTCTTTTTTAGATCTTCAGGATCCATGGATGAATTAACAATAAAAACTGTATCTTCACTGCAACCTTCCTTAATTGCATCTGTGGACAGGAGAGTTGGATCTAATACACAAACCGCATTTGGTTTCTCGATTGCATAATGTATTCTAATAGGCTTGTCATCTATCCTATTGTAGGCTGTAACTGGTGCACCTCGCCTTTCAGGACCATATTCGGGGAATGCTTGCACATACATCCCAGAGTGCATCATGGCCTCTCCAAAAAGAAGGGCAGCAGTCTTAGCCCCAAGACCACCGCGACCATGCCACCTAATCTCTACCATTTTCGATCTCCTTTGTTTTGTTTTTGATTATAAACCTTTACATGCGTTTTTTGAACAATTTCTTAAGGATCAAAACAACAATCTACTCAAAACAAAAAACGATATCTAAAGGCAAAATCCACAAGGTAATAGAAAATCTCGACTACAGGTAAATACTCCTCACTGTCCGAACAAGTTATGTGCGACAGTCACAAAATAGTGAATAAAATAGAGTAATACAATGTCCTGATTTCTTCTCTTAAGGCATGTTAAAAAACAAGAAGAAAGTTTAGATCCGAAATTCAGGCATACAGGCTGATTAAATAATTACTAAAACCTTCTTATTTCATTAGGATGTTGGGGTTTCGTGAATAAATTCGTGAGAGTAACTCACAACTAATTGAATTACCATGACCTTAGGCTTAAACTATAGTTAAACCAAGGAGGGACAGATGGTTGAAATTCGAATGCATGGCAGGGGTGGACAGGGCGCCGTGGTGGCATCTAAAATCCTTGCCGATGCTGCATTTAAAATCGGTAAGTATGCTCAATCTTTTCCCCAGTTTGGTGTGGAAAGACGTGGTGCACCGGTGGTGGCTTTTACCAGAATAGCAGAGACAGAAAAAGAACTTCCCGTAAGATCAAATATATACGAACCAGACCATATTGTAGTACTTGACCCTACTTTACTTTTACTGCCAGACACCTTCTCAGGACTCAAAGAAGGTGGATGGGTTATTGTAAACTCACCCGATGATCCAGAGAACCTAAACGTTCCCTTAAAATACAAGCTTGCAGTTGTAGACGCATCAGAAATTGCGGTGAAATTTGGACTGGGATCAAAAGCTCAACCCATTGTTAACACAGCAATCCTCGGTGCCTTTGCACGTGCGCTCGGCAATATTATCCCACTTAATGCTATTATTGAATCCATTCCAGAAGAAGTCCCAGTAAAGCCTGAAGCAAACCAGAAGGCGTGTGAAGAAGCATACAACCTAACAAAAATCAGGGAATAGGAGGGGTTATGGAGATAAAACCCATCAAGATTGAATCCTTGAAAGATTTACCAGAAGCGCCTATCTCCCAGGGGACAACCCTCGTAAGAAAGACGGGAAGTTGGAAGAATGTAAGGCCTGTCATGGGTGAGAGAAGTGCACCCTGTGAAAATGCATGCCCTTTAAAAGTACGAATCCCTAAATTCATAGACCATCTCACAAAAAATGACCCAGAAAAGGCTGCTTACTCCATATTAAGTCAAAATCCATTCCCCACAATTACTGGCAGACTTTGCCCCGCTAAATGTGAAGTAGGATGTAACCGCAATAAATACGATGAAAAAATCTCAATTCGAGAGCTGGAACGCTTTCTTGGGGATTACTTAATAGATAAGAAATACATACCTGCACACACTAAAATAGGGAAAAAGGCTCTCATATTTGGAAGCACCCTCTCTTCAATGTCAGCTGCATATGCGCTTCTTTCCAAAGGATACGATGTAATTATGATCTCAAAAACAGGTAAGTCCTTTGAAGATATAAGAGACAGGCTTCCAGAGACGGTGGTGCAGAAAGAAGAAAATATACTATTAAACGCAGGACTAGAGTTAAAAGCAGGAGATATGAGTCCAGTGGCTGAGCTTGTCCAGAACTATGACGTGATTTTAATAACAATTTCCTACTTAACAGAAGATATAAAAGTTGAGGATCCAAAAACAGGCAGAACTAATGTAAATAGAGTTTATGTCCTCTTTGAAGATCAGGATGTCTCCAAGGCAATAAAAAATGCTCTTAATACTGCATCTTTTATAGAAGCCTTATTAAAAGGTGAAGAATACAAGGAAGAAAAGCTACCAAGAGTCGTATCCTTCAAGGAGATTATTACTGACTACTTCAACCACGAGAATGCTATCTCAGAAATCAGAGAAATGGGTGAAGCAATTAGAGAGGCTCTACGATGCTTCTCCTGTGGCACCTGTAACTCCTGTGGAAATTGCTATGTATTTTGCCCTGACACGGCGGTAAAATGGATTGATAATTTCCCTGTTTTTGATTATGACTACTGCAAAGGTTGTGGCGTTTGTGTAAATGAGTGCCCAAGAGGAGTTCTTGAACTTGTCCCAGAAAAATAAGGGAGGCATTTATGCCTATTAAAAAAGTTTTAACTGGAAATCATGCTGTTTCATATGGGGTTCTGTCGTCAAGAGTTCAGGTTATTTCTGCTTACCCCATAACCCCGCAAACACAGGTGGTAGAACTTCTTTCAGAACTTGTGGCAGATGGAAAATTGGAGGCAATATTTGTGAATGTTGAATCTGAACATTCTGCCATGTCTGCCTGTGTATCTGCCTCTGCTGCTGGTGCAAGAGCTTTTACCGCGACATCTGCTCAGGGATTAGCTTTGATGCATGAAATGCTACATTGGGCTGCAGGTGCTCGTCTTCCCATTGTAATGGCTGATATTAACCGTGCTATGGCACCCCCATGGTCCATTTGGACAGACCAAAATGATTCCTTATCTCAGAGAGACACAGGTTGGATGCAAATCTATGTTGAATCTAACCAGGAAGTGTACGACAGTGTGATACTATCCTACAAGGTTGCTGAGCAGGTTTATTTGCCCTGTATGATCGTCCTTGACGCTTTCGTCCTGTCCCACACTTCAGAACCTGTGGAGATCTATGATCAGGATAAAGTCGATGAATTTCTCCCGCCATATAAGCCAATGGTAGCTGTTGAACCCGGTAAAGCTTTTGGATACGGAGGTTTGGCAGGACCAGATACCTATATGGAATTCCGATACAAGATGCAAAAGGCGATGGAAAAAGCTGTCGAAATCTTCGAAAAGGAAGGAAAACTTTTTGGTGAAATGTTTGGAAGATACTACGACCTTGTAGAACCTTATATGATGGACGATGCGGATTATGTGATTGTAACCGTAGGTGCGGTCACATCAACGGCAAGGGTTGCCGTTCAAAAACTGAGGGAAATGGGAGAAAAGGCAGGACTTCTCAAGATAAGAGTATTTAGACCATTCCCATTTGAAAAAATCAGAAAACTCTTAGGAGACAGAAAAAAGGTAGCTATCCTTGACAGGAATATTTCTTTTGGGCATCATGGGATCTTCTATCAGGAAATAAAATCTGCACTTTATCCTCTTCACAACAGACCTCAGGTTTTCGGATATATTGCGGGAATAGGCGGGAGGGACATTACGGTTAGTGACATAATAGATATCTACTATGATTTGAAACAAAGAGAAGTGCAGGAAGAAATTATTTGGAAGGGGGTTAAACTATGATTATGAAAAACTGGCAGTTGCCAACCGATGAGCTGGTTTACAGTGGACACGCTGCATGCCAGGGCTGCGGTGGTGCCTTAGCAATGAGGTTAGCATTAAAAGCTTTAGGAGAAAATACAGTCGTAACTATCCCCGCTTGTTGCTGGACAATAATCTCAGGAGATGTATTGTACCACGCATTGAAAGTACCAGTCTTTCACACTGCATTCGAAACAGCTGCCATCTCTGCCACAGGATTAAAAGCTGGACTTACAATGAGAGGATTTAAAGACACAACTGTTATGGCTTGGGCAGGTGATGGTGGAACATTCGACATCGGAATTCAAGCCATATCGGGCGCAGCAGAAAGAAACGAAGATATCATTTACTTTGTTTATGATAATGAGGCTTACATGAACACCGGAATTCAAAGATCCAGTGCTACACCATGGGGTGCATGGACAACTACAACTCCCGTAAAACATCCTGAAGATAAGCCCAAGAAAAACATTGATGAAATACTCGCTGCTCACAAAATACCATACCTTGCTACGGTTAACGTGGCCTATCCAGAAGACTTTATTAAAAAGGTAAAAAAGGCAAAGGAAATCAAAGGCTTCAGGTTCATCCACATTTTTGCGCCATGTCCACCAGGGTGGAAGATGCCTTCAGAACTTTCTATTCAGGTCGGCAGACTTGCAACTCAAACAGGCATTTTTCCACTATTTGAGGTCGAAAACGGCAGAAACTGGACAATAAATTATTTGCCACCACGGAAATTGCCTGTAAGTGAATATCTAAAAATACAGGGTAGATTTAAGCACTTGAGGGAAGAGGATGTGGAATTCATTCAAAAAATGGTAGACGAAAATCTGGACAACCTCTTGAGAAAACATGAACTTACCCACGGTACCCTGGAAAATATCCCAAGACCTGACTTTTACAAATAGGAGGTTAATGTGGAGTTCAAGAACGCTTGGGCAAAAGCAAATACAGATGAAGTTTTTAAATATGCAGAAGGTTACAAGAACTTTCTGAGTGTTGCAAAAACCGAACGGGAGGTTGTTGATTACTTCCAAAAAGTAATAAAGGAAAAACCCACACTGCCTCAAGAAGATATCATAACTTTCAATTTCAAAAATAAGTGCCTGGCTATTTACAGAAGAGGAGATAATGACATTAAGAGCGGAATAAAAATCGTGGCTGCTCACATTGATGCACCAAGGGTGGATGTAAAGCAAAATCCCCTTTATGAAGACTCATCCATCGTTATGTTAGAAACCCACTACTACGGTGGTATCAAAAAATACCAGTGGGTAGCAAGACCCCTGGCCCTGCACGGTGTAATAATAAAAAAAGATGGAAGAGTGTTGAATATAAATCTTGGTGAAAACCCTGGGGACCCTGTGTTTACATTCACCGATCTCTTGCCTCACCTCGCACGAAATGTGCAGTCCAATAAGAGTATATCTGAAGCAATCCACGGAGAAAAACTAGATCTTCTTTTCGGGAATCTTCCTGTACAGGAAAAGGATGAGAAAATAAAAGAAAAAGTTAAAGAGAATGTATTGAGAATCTTAAAGGAAAAATACGGAATCGAGGAAAAAGATTTTGTAAGCGCAGAGCTTGAAATAGTTCCAGCCGGACCTGCAGTTGATGTGGGAATTGACGGTTCGATGGTTGGCGGATATGGTCAAGATGATAGAGTTTGCGCATATACAGCAGTTACTGCTTTACTTGATTCAGACAGGCTTGCGAAGCACTCTTTAATTATACTTTTTGACAAGGAGGAAATTGGATCAGACGGGAATACAGGAGCACAATCGGAAATTGTTGAATATGTTTTGAGCAAGATTTTAGAAGATTACGGGATTAAAGACTATTCTTCCTTGAGAGAAATTCTGTTTAAGAGCGAGGCAATTTCCGGAGATGTCACCGCAGGAGTAGATCCCAACTGGAAAGAGGTACACGAGCTTAAAAATGCAGCATTTATTGGGCATGGTATTGCTATTTCAAAGTACACAGGCTCTGGTGGCAAATACTCCACTAACGATGCCCATGCTGAGTTCGTAGCCAGAATTATCAACATTTTCGATGAATACGATGTCGTTTGGCAGGTTGCTGAACTTGGAAGGGTTGACGAGGGGGGCGGCGGTACAGTAGCAAAATATCTTTCAAAATTAGGAATTGACACAATTGATGCCGGGACACCGCTCCTTTCAATGCATTCTCCGTTCGAAATTGCTTCCAAGGTAGACATTTACATGACTTACAGGGCATATAAGGCTTTTCTACAGGCAAAATAAAGGAGGTCCAAAGTTATGAGGAGGTTTATAGGTCTAATATTAGTCTCTCTCTCCGCAATAATATTTTACCACCTCCCTCTCTTTAACGCTTTAACTGAGCCACAGAAAATTACAGCACTTATCTTCTTTGTGGCTGCCATCCTGTGGATTTTTGAAATTATACCGCTTTATATAACCTCTTTTGTTATTCTCGTCCTTGAGATCCTCTGGCTATTGCCAAAACTGGAAAACGTAAAAGCAACTGCATTTCTCTCACCCTTCTTTAGTACAACAATTATCCTGTTTCTTGGTGGTTTTGTATTAGCAAGGGGACTTGAAGCTTATAAGATAGACGAGCTCGTTGCTGAAAAAATTTTAGAAGCGACAAAAGGGAAGCCAGGACTTACTCTTTTCGCATTCTTAGCTGTTTCGGGTTTCCTATCCATGTGGATGTCAAATACGGCTGTGACTGCTTTGATGTTAGCGGTCACATTACCAGTTATTAAAAAATTAGATGATAAAAATTACGCTAAAGCCCTTCTAATAGCCATTGCTTTTGGTGCTAATATAGGAGGTATGGGTACACCGATTGGTACACCTCCTAATGCTATTGCTCTTGACTATCTCAAAAAGGCAGGGATTAGTGTAAATTTCCCGATCTGGGTTGGCTTTGCATTTCCATTTGTTGTAATCCTAACCGTTCTGACCTGGCTCATTTTATATTTCATGTTCCCTCACACAGTAAAAACCGTTGAAATGCACGTTACCCCTGACCAGGAAAAAAGAAAAGACCCTAAAGTTAAAGTAGTTATTGGTGTATCAATACTGACAGCTCTACTCTGGCTAACTGAAAGCATACATAGAGTTGATTCAGCTTATATAGCTCTCTTACCAGTATTAATTTATTTCTCCTTTGGCATCCTCAACAGAAAAGACTTCAATAGCCTAAGCTGGGATGTGCTTATACTTATGGGTGGTGGTTTATCTCTCGGCGAAGCATTTAAATTAAGTGGACTCGGCAGTTATGTTGTTAATTCCCTTGGCCTTTCAAATCTGCCCTTCTTTGCGCAACTCGCCATATTAGCAGGAATAACAGCGTTGATAACGAACTTTATGTCAAATACCAGCACTGCTGCTCTAATAATCCCTCTCGCAATGGGCTTAAATTTAGACCCTGTACACCAAGCAATCCTTGTGGTTTCTATAGGACTTTCGGCGTCGGCTTCTATGCTCTTACCCATTAGCACACCGCCAAACGCTATTGTATACAGTTCTGGAGAACTGAGAGTGGTAGACATGTTTAAAGTCGGGTTAGCAGTACTTGTAATACAATACTTGTTACTAATTACAGTAGAGAGGTTTTTAATTACACTACTGGTTCACTAAGTTTCTTTGAAGTTTTAACTAAAAGGGCTGCCAATTAGGCAGCCCTTTTCTTTTGAAATATCCTGATTTTACATTAAAATAATGGACATTATGAAAATCCTCGTAGATGGATTGGAATTAACATTAGATAATAATGAAGTTGCGGGAAAGCGAATTATTGAACTAATTGACAATACCAATAGGCAATATGTAGTTGCCCTTGTAGACAACATTCCAAGGGATTTAACTTATAAATTAAGGGGAGACGAGAAGCTGATTAATATTTTAGATTTTAAAAGCGAAATTGGAAAAGATACCTACTGGCACACATCTTCCCATATAATGGCACAAGCAGTAAAAAGAATCTTCAAAGATATTAAAATCACTATAGGACCAGCTATTGAAAATGGATTTTATTACGATTTTGATACAGGCGGATACAATTTCACAGACGAAGACCTCGTAAAGATTGAACTCGAAATGAACAAAATTATAGAAGAAGACCTACCTGTAGAAAGGGTTGAGATGAACAAAGAGGATGCTGTCAAGCTATTCTCTGAGATGGGAGAAACATACAAAGTAGAGATACTAAGTGAAATACCAGATCAAACGGTTTCGCTTTATAAGCAAGGGGAATTCATAGACCTCTGCAGGGGACCTCACCTACCATCAACAGGGTACGTGAAAGCTTTCAAATTATTATCAGTGTCAGGTAGTTACTGGAGAGGAGACGAGACTAAGTCAAGATTACAAAGAATCTACGGGATTTCTTTCCCAAGTAAGGATGAGTTGAACGAGTATCTTCATAAACTTGAAGAAGCCCGCAGGAGAGATCATAGAGTTCTGGGAAAGGAATTAGATCTTTTCTCAGTTCACGACGAGATCGGCCCAGGGCTTATCCTATGGCATCCTAAGGGAGCAATTATAAGAAGAACCATTGAAGACTTCTGGGTACAAGAACATTTAAAACGGGGGTATGAGCTTGTTTACACTCCACATGTCGGAAGGGCAAGGTTATGGGAGATTTCAGGTCATCTTGGCTATTACCGCGAAAACATGTATCCCGAGATGAAACTTGATAATCAGGAATATTTCCTAAAACCTATGAATTGTCCATTCCACATTATGATATACAAGACAAAAGTAAGAAGCTACAGGGATTTACCGATAAGATACTGTGAACTTGGTACTGTTTACAGATACGAAAGATCAGGGGTGCTCCATGGACTTTTGAGGGTCAGAGGATTTACCCAGGACGATGCTCACATTTTCGCAAGGCCAGACCAGATTATGGATGAAATAAAGCAAGTTGTTGAATTTGCTTTCTTTATTTTAAACAGGTTTGGATTTAAAGACTTTGAAGTTTTTGTCTCCACAAAACCTAAAGACTCCGTAGGAAGCGAAGAGATGTGGAATGAAGCTACAAATTCCCTTAAAAAAGCCTTAGAAGAGCTTAATATCCAATTTGAAGTTGATGAAGGCGGTGGGGCATTCTATGGTCCAAAGATAGATATAAAAATAAAGGATGCTTTAGGCAGATCCTGGCAATGCACTACTATCCAGTTTGATTTTAACCTTCCGGAACGCTTTGATGTAACATATAGAGACAAGGATGGTTTTGATAAAAGGCCCTATTTAGTCCACAGGGCCCTATTCGGTTCAATGGAGAGATTCTTTGCGACCCTTCTTGAATATTATGGCGGAAACTTTCCTCTCTGGATTTCACCCATTCAAATTGCCGTGTTACCAATTTCAGAGGATAATGTTCCCTACGCAGAGGAAATCTATAAAAAATTGCTGGAAAAGGGCTATAGAGTCAAAGTTGATAAAAGCAACGAGAAACTGGGTGCAAAAATAAGAAATGCTGAGATTGAAAAAATACCTTATATGGTCATTCTGGGTAAAAAAGAAATTGAAGAAAATTTGCTTTCCGTTAGAAAACATGGTGCTGGCGATCTTGGAAAAATGTCGCTGGCGGAATTTATAAACATTATTGAAAATGAACTAAAAGGAGGTAATTAGCCATAAGAGACGATAGACCTCAGCTTAGCCCTGACTTCCGTAAAAGAAACAAGGAAG
Source organism: Caldifarciminota bacterium (assembly GCA_039803305.1). Taxonomy (GTDB): domain Bacteria; phylum Hydrothermota; class Hydrothermia; order UBA1063; family UBA1063; genus UBA1063. The sequence goes on along the minus strand of JBDRYG010000020.1, from coordinate 1,142 downwards.
AACCATTCAGGGTAAATGAAAAAATAAGAGCATACGAAGTTAGGGTAATAGGACCAGATGGTAAACATCTCGGGATAATGAAAGTTAAAGATGCACTAAGATTAGCTTACGATGCCGGTCTTGACTTAGTGGAAGTAGACCCCAATGCCACACCACCTGTATGTAAAATTCTTGATTATGGGAAGTTTAAATACGAAGAGCAGAAAAAACAGAAAGAGGCTAAAAAAAGGCAACAGGGGGAAGTGAGAGAAATCACAATGGGACCCAGAATATCCGATCATGATCTGGACGTAAAACTTAAGAAAGTGAAGGAATTCCTTGAAGAAGGGAATAAAGTCAGGATAAAGATCATGTTCAAAGGCAGGGAACTAATGCATCCAGAATGGGGTGACGAACTGTACAATAAAATTGTTTCAAAACTTGAGGACTTCGCAGAAGTCGAAGTAGCACCAAAAATGGAAGGTAGAAACCTTTCATTTCTTTTGAAAAGCAAATAAAAAATTTCCAAAGGAGGGTTGTATATGCCGAAGATTAAAACTAAACGTTCCGCAGCAAAAAGATTCAAAATTACTGCCACAGGAAAGGTTAAGAGGTTTAAGGCATTCAAAAGCCATTTATTAATAGGCAAGAATGCCAAAAGGAGAAGAAACCTCAGAAAATCCGACATTGTGGATAAAACTGAGATAAAAAAAGTTAGAAGGCTTCTACCAAATAGTTTTTAATTCACTTTTAATATGAAGCTTGAAGAGATAAAGAAATTAGCAAAGGACAAAGATATTGTTGTAATTTGCGGTGGATGGTCAGGAGAACGGGAAGTTTCTCTCAGGTCCGGGAAAGGAGTTTATGAAAGTTTATTAAGGCAAGGATTTAAAGCACGCATTTTTGATTTGACCCCAGAAAATGTAACAGAGTTAAAACCCGGCTTCTGCGATATAGCTTTTATAATCCTCCATGGAAAACCAGGTGAAGACGGAACCATACAGGGGCTTCTGGAGTTAATGGGCATCCCTTATACTGGATCAGGTGTAACGGCGTCAGCTATCGGCATGGACAAAATAATGACAAAGCATGTACTTAAAAGCCTCGGCATAAACACACCACCTTACTACTTTATCCCTGCTCATAAAAATATAGAAATAGAA
>JBDRYG010000019.1:0-25768 GCA_039803305.1 Caldifarciminota bacterium | reverse complement strand
AAAAGGCAAAAACTAATTTATCATCCCGCGGAGGCTCTTCGTCACTCACGCAGTAGATCTTTGGTACAGCAACTCCCATGTTACCCTCTATTAAAAGAAAATCCACCGCTTGAAATTTTTTGATAAATTCAACCGGGTTAACACTGTGTTTGTAATAAAGGAAGGCACTGTCTCTTGAGAAACCGCCGGTAATTGAAGCACCAGCCTGTTCCATTCTAAAGGTGTCCTTACCCTCTTTATCGTATTCCACATTGTGGTGAAAGCTTTTCTTTATTGCTCCTACCCGGTAACCAGCCGAGCTCAAACGTTTAATTAAATGTTCTATTAATAGTGTTTTGCCTGAGCCACTTTTCCCTGATATTTCAATGACTTTCATGGTCACCTTTTAGTCCTTTAATCTCCAAAAGGAGGTGGGGGATAAGTTGTATTAAAGGCATGAAATTTTCTTCTATCGCTTTTGGGTTTCCGGGTAAATTTATAATCAGAGAACTCCCCTTTGAACCTACTACTGCCCTTGAGAAGGCAGCTGTAGGTGTACTTTTTAAGCCTTCGAGAAGCATAAGAATTTCAAGTCCATAGTAGCGTTTTTCTATTATCTCAAGGGTTGTCTCGGGTGTAACATCCCGGGGGGAAGGGCCAGTCCCTCCCGTTGTTAAAATCAAATCCAGGCCAGTTTGGATCCACTCAAGAATTGTAGTTTTAATTTGCTCTTTTTCGTCCGGCACTATTTTGTAAACTATATGAGATGTATTCAAGTTTTCCTTTACAATTTTTATAAGTAAGGGTCCACCCTCATCTTTTCTCAAGCCCTTTGAAGCCTTGTCTGAAATGGTTAGGACTCCAACCTTTAGTTCCATTATTTTAGTCTCCTTCTTCCGAGTAATGACTCGCGTAATGTGAAGGGATCCATTAGTGCAATATCTGTGCCGCGTGGCAAACCAATTGCCACTCTTGTAATTGAAATATCAAGGTCATCTAGCATGGATGTAATATAATTGATGGTTGCCTCGCTTTCAATATCGGGATTTAGACACATTACTACTTCGGTAAAATTCTCCTTTTTGATGCGGTCTCTGAGATCGAATATATTTAATTTCTCCGCTGTAATACCCCTTACTGGAGACAGGACACCGCCCAATACATGGTATTTCCATGATATTCCCTGAACGGATTCAATTATAAAGATATCCTCTGGCCTTTCTACTATGCAAAGTACTCCAGATGTTCTCCTCTCGTCCTGGCATATGGGACAAATGTCGGAATCCTCACTAAATCCGTGACAAATATTACACAGTTTAATGCGCTCTTCTACTTCCTGTAGAGATCTGATTAATTCGTGTAAAAGGTCTCTATCTTTCAAAATGTGATAGGAGATTCTAAAAGCAGATCGCTCGCCTATACCTGGCAATTTCTTTAATTCTTCTAAAAGTTTTTTAAGAGAGGAAGGGACCCAGCTCATTGACCGGTAAATCCTTTAAAAGTTCCTGCATTTTTTTCTGAGATGCTTCCTGCATTTTGTTAAAGGCATCGGAAAGGCAGGATTTTACAGATTTTTCCAGTTTTACCTTATCTGTGAGGAGATTGCTGTCGGTAATTTGAAAGTCTGTTATCTTAAAGAGACCATTGATCGTGACTTTTATTCCCTCTTTTTCTACATCAATTTGAAGTTTCTGAATTTCCTTTTTGGCTTTTGAAATTGTAGCCTGAACTTTTTGGGCTTCTTTTAACATTTTAAAAAGATCCATCGGTTACCTCCCTTAATTTAAGTTTTTGAATAAGAAAGGCGATAAAATCCTCCTTTTCGCTACCTTCTTTTTGAGTTGATGGCACATCTTGTAATTTCCCAGAGAGATTTAATTCACCGTTGGAAACTGTTTTAACACCATTGGGACTGTAACCTGGTAATTCAACAGGTTTACCATTTAGAAAGTTAACATTTTGTGTGAGTTCTAACTCCGATTCAAGCTTTATAAGGCGCAAAAGATGAAAATCAACGAAAATTTTGGGGTTAGGAAGAGTCTTTATGTCCAGTTCCATGTCTCGTAAAGTCCTGAGAAGAAATAATAGTTGATATTCATTAAATCGTTTTGCGAGGCTGGTATACATGTTTGATTCCACTTCATAAAAAGCTTTCAGTAATTGCTCCGTTGCTCTCAATAGACCTTTTTGGAAATCCTCGAGATCATATCCTTGGGCAATAATTTTTTCCACAAGGCTAATTGTTTCGGTGCTTTTCTTGTCCAGTAAGTACTCGAAAAGCTGAAGATATATCTCCTGAGGAAGCATCCCAGTGAGTTCTTTTACCTTTTCAACAGTAATTATCCCCTGGGAGTAAACGTGGGCCTGTTCGAGAAGGGATAATGCATCACGAAGTCCACCGCTAGCCGCTTCAGCGATAAGGTCGAGGACTTCTTCAGATTCATACTCTATGTTTGCTCCTCCAGTCTCCTTTTCCGTCTTTATCACCTTTAAGAGCCTCTCTTTAATGGCGTTTTTTTCCAGGGGACGAAGGTCAAATCGAAGTGTTCTGGATCTAACTGTCTCGGGAACTCTATTGGGTTCTGTTGTAGCGAAAATAAAAACCACATTTTTCGGAGGCTCTTCTAAGGTCTTAAGGAGAGCATTAAAGGCTTCTTGGGTGAGCATGTGAACCTCATCTATTATTATTACCTTGTATCTGCTTTTTAAAGGCGTGAAACGAACATTCTCCCTGAGTTCCCTTATCTGGTCAATTCCCCGGTTTGATGCACCGTCGATTTCCAAAACGTCAATGCTTCTTGATGCTTCGATTTCTTTGCAAATTTCACATTCTCCGCATGGGTCAGGGGTTACACCTTGTACGCAGTTAAGTCCTTTAGCAAAAATCCTTGCAATGGTAGTCTTACCCACGCCACGAGGTCCAGTTAACATATACGCAGGTGCAATAGACATGGTTCTAAGGGCATTCTGCAAGGTAATAACAACGTGTTTTTGATTAACTACATCCTTGAAAGTCTTAGGCCTGTATTTTACAGCGAGGTTCATGGTTAGATTATATGCTTTTATCAGGGAAATCCAAAGTGGGGCCATGGATTTGAAAGTTTTTCTCTGGCAGAATTGGACAGGTTATCAGGTTGCTGTTATAAACAGATTTTGAAGACTCTTGACAGGGTTTTTTTGAAGAAATATAATGATAGTATGGTTACTTTACTTGCCATTTTGATATTAATAGGAGGTAGTAAAAAGATGGATCAGACAAGGGTTTTAATGGTAATAGCTCACGAGAATTTCCGTGACGAAGAGCTCATTGTCCCTAAGGAGGCCTTCGAGAAAAAGGGATTTAAGGTGACTGTCGCATCTACTGATACAACTCCCGCTAAGGGAATGCTTGGAGCGGTCGTGAAGCCTGACGCCGTAGTTTACGATGAAGATTTTGCAAAGTACGATTGTGTGGTTCTCGTAGGTGGCATGGGATCAACAGTATACTGGAATGATTCAAAGCTCCATCAAAAACTGACGGATTTTGTAAAGGACGACAAAAAAGTATTGGCTGCTATCTGCCTTGCCCCAGGTACTCTTGCCAGAGCCGGGATTTTAAAGGGCAAAAAGGCTACAATATGGAAATCAGCGGCAGAAGAAATCGCAAAGGGTGGGGGGACATACACTGGGAAACCAGTAGAACGAGACGGGAGAGTGATCACAGGAAATGGTCCCGATGCAGCTAAAAGCTTTGCAGAGGAAATAATAAAAGCGATCAGCGAGGTCAAGAAATAGCACCCCGCTAAAGTTTGTTCTTATAAAGGAGCACGCATGGAAAAAAACGGAACTTTTAGAAATTATATTTTGCCTGCAACTATCCTCAGCCTCGGCTTAGTATTTTCTTCGCTCATTGTCTCTTCGTCTTTATACAGAATAAAGAGAATGGACAACATCTTGACCGTAACCGGTTCAGCTAAAGTCAAGGCTTCTTCAGATCAGTGTCGATGGATTCTTTCCATCTCAAGAATAGCTCCTGTTCTTGGCGAGGGTTACAATTTGATGAACAGGGATTTCATGATTTTGAAGGAGTTTTTAGTTAAAAATGGAGTAAAGGAGAGTGAGATAGAATTTTCTCAAATTGTTACTAACCAACCCTGGCTATACACCGAGAGGAGCGACAGAATGTACTATCAATTTAGTCAGGAAATTTTTATAACCTCAAAAGATCTGGATAAAATTGAAGTGCTCTCAAAAAAGATTTACGATCTTGTAAATCAGGGAGTTAACCTTGTTTCAAATAACTTAGAATATTATTATTCAGGTTTACCAGATCTTAGAGTTAGTCTTTTAAATGAAGCGATGCAGGATGCAAAAAGGCGAGCCGAAGTGATAGCAAGAAGCACAGGGAGGAGGGTTGGGAAACTAAAATCCGCAAGGATGGGGGTCGTTCAGGTCATGGCTCCGGGTTCCATCGAAATTTCCGATTATGGAACATATAACACCAGGACAAGAGAAAAAGAGATAATGGTAACCGTCCAGGCAACCTTCTACCTTAAGTGAAGTTAATTTACTTTTTCTTGTTAGCGTAGTAAATTGCCTGAATAATTCCACCAAAGAGGAAAATGGAAACGAGGACAAGTACAATTAAAGCCTGTTTGTTCATTCCTTAACTCCTTTTGTTCTTGAAAGAGCAAAAGCCAAAGTTGCAAAGATTACAAGGACCATCCATCCTCCTAAAAACTCTGCCAGTCTTGGATAACCACCGTAACTGGATTTGAATCTTTCGTAAAGCGCTGTCACAAAAATTACAAGGGAAGAAACCGGAACGATATACTTGACAGAGAAATTCCACCATTTTCCTATGGATCTTTCAGAAATTGAGTTCGCAAAGTTTCGCATATTTTCAGCACCATAAATCCAACCTATTAATAAACTCTCCAGAAAAGCAACGGTAAAGAGGCCAAAGTTGTTCATGAAATGATCTACGATATCGAGCCAATAAAGGCCGGCTCCCGTCGTATATAGGATTCCAATTAAGAAGGCAATGAGGGCGGAAGTTATATTGGTAATCTCTCTCTTTGTCCCAAATTTGTCCATGAACGATGCCACTACCGCTTCTAGTAGCGAAAAGGCTGAGTCTATTGCTAAAGTAAGAAGCATTAAGAAAAACAGTATGCCGAAAAGGGGAGCAAAGGGTAGATGGTTTATTATTGTGGGATAAGTTACAAATGCAAGTTCTGGCCCACTTTTCATAACCTCAGCGACTGAAACCCCTTGAATGTAAGCGTAATACCCCAGTGTAGAAAAGACCGCAAATCCTGCAACATAGGCTGTTGAGGCGTCGGCAAGGGCTATAAGGAATGCGTTGTTCACAATGTCTTGATTTTCTGGCAAAAAACTTGCGTATGCGATCATGACTCCGAACCCTACAGTAAGGGAGAAAAATACTTGAGATATTGCTGCATGCCACAATTGTGGACTCAAAAGCTGGTGCCAATTGGGAGTAAGGTAGTACTCTATCCCCTTAATCGCACCCGGCAGAGTAAGCCCACGAATTACAAAAATAATAAGCAATAGCCAGGGCATGGTTACTGTAACATAAACCACTTTACCAACAGTCCTGGCACCTTTCCATATGGACAGAACAATCCAGACCCAACTTACAAGAAGTCCAATGACAACGGGCCAGCTAATTTTCCCGAGGTTGAAGACATTATCAGTAAGCCCAAGTACCTTTTGGAAGAAGAACTCCCTTGTGTTCTCTCCCCAGGCTGTCTTGAAAGAATATACTAAATAGTCAAAGGACCACCCCATGATAACTGAATAGTAGGTTACAATACCAAATCCTACGAGCACTGCAAACCAACCAAGCCACTCAAAATTTAAAGCCCTTTTGTTAACAGGATTTGAGCCTTCAAGGATTTCAGACTCAACGCGGATTTTTGACAGCGAGAATGGTGCTGACCCTTTTAATTTGTAACCTATCGAGAATTCCAGAAGTAGCATTGGTATCCCGATCAAAAATAGTACAATGACGTAGGCTACGAGGAAAGCCCCTCCCCCGTACTTATACGCGATGTATGGAAATCTCCACACATTTCCAAGCCCTATGGCAGAACCAATTGAAGCAAGCACAAAAGCCCCTCTACTTTGCCACTTCGCCTCTTGCATGGAGCCTCCTTTTTATTTAACCATCAATATAAACTAAAACTCCTGTCTTTTCAAGGATTTGAGCTAACTGATAATTTTAAGTCCAAGATTTTGAGCATAATTAACTACTTCCGTGTATTCATCATGGGTTATTCTTCTTGCAAGTTCGGGATATTTGAAAGCCTTATATGTTGGATAATATTGATCCATAATGTTTACATGAGCCCTTGGTGAGATCTCTTTTTTAATGACATCGAGCACTTTTTTGCTCTCCGCTAAACCATTGGGAAGAACTAAATGCCGGATAAGGAGTCCTCTTTTAGCCACACCGTCTTCCACCACAAGATCTCCAACCTGTCTCTGCATCTCTTTGATTGCCCTCACTGCCACATCAAAATAGTCCGGGCAAAAGGAATATTTTTGAGCATTTTCGTTGCTTCCATATTTGAGGTCGGGCATGTATATATCAACAATACCATCAAGAAGCAATAGGGTTTCTATGGAGTCATATCCACCAGTATTATATACAATGGGAATTCGCAGCTTGTCGTATACAAGATAAACTGCCTCAAGAATAAAGGGGACAACATGGGTTGGAGTAACAAGGTTTAGGTTCAAGGCACCCTGTTGCTGTATTAATAGAAAAATTTTAGCCAGATGCTCTACGGTGATTTCTTCACCTTCGAGAAGTTGGCTTATAGTGTAGTTTTGACAAAATACGCACTTAAGAGAACAACCCGTGAAGAAAACCGTGCCAGATCCTCTTGCTCCCACAAGAACTCTTTCCTCTCCAAAGTGAAGTCCAAAAGAGGAGACAACGGGTTTTGAACCAATCCCGCAGACACCTTTTTCGTCTTTTAGCCGGTTTACTCCACATCGTCGAGGACAAACAGTACACTCCTTTAGCATAGAATAAGAAGCATCCACGCGACTCTTTAATTCTTCTTTTGAGATCCGCATTAGTTTAAAACATTGACCATGCTTTAGGGATAAATTTCTCCTCGAAAATAAGCAACGCAAAACGATCGGTCATACCCGAGATATAATCACATGCAGCCTCTTCGGGTTTGTACTCGCCGAGTACTTTCTTTATGGTTTCGTAGAAGGGTATCTCTCTGAAATGTTCCGTAAAGTACTTAAAAAGAAACTCAATGATATTTTTTGCCTTGGATGATTCTAATGTAACTTGGGGCGAGAGATATACTGAATGTTTTAGGAAGTCTCTCAATTTTTCGAGCATCTTTTCTGTTTCATGAGATAACGAGACAAATTGGTAATCGTTATTTAGTGTGGAATTAATTACATCATTTACCATAAAGCTGATCCTATCAGAGTGAGTTTTTCCAAAGTATTCGATGAACTCTTTTGGGATATCCTCAGGCTTCAGTATTTTCGCCCTAATTGCATCGTCAAGGTCATGGTTTACATATGAAATAATATCAGAAATTCGAACTATCTGGCCTTCAAGGGTATGGGCGATGTTTTTGGTACACACTATTTTTCCAAATCCTTTGGAATGTTTCTCAATTCCGTCTCTAACCTCAAAGGTTAAATTAAGTCCCATCCCTTCTTTTTCGAGTAGATCAACCACACGAAGTCCCTGTCTGGTGTGGGAAAATCCTCCGAAATCCTTCATAAGCTCATTGAGGACGTATTCTCCTTGATGACCAAAGGGGGTATGACCAAGGTCATGGCCAAGGGCAATAGCCTCTGTAAGATCTTCGTTTAAGAAAAGCGCCCTTGCTATAGTTCTTGCTATTTGAGAAACCTCAAGGGTATGGGTTAGCCTTGTGCGGAAGTGGTCACCCTCTGGCTGGATAAAAACCTGGGTCTTGTGTTTAAGTCTCCTGAAAGCCTTGGAATGAATGATTCTATCTCTGTCTCTCTGAAAGCAGGTTCGAAGTGGGCAAGGCTTTTCACTCCTCTTTCTTCCCGCGGAATATTTCGATTTGGCAGCTCTTTCATGTAAGAATTCAATTTCCCTCTCTTCTATTAATTCTCTTACGGTTTTCACAAAAGCTCTCCTATTATTGTATCCGAATCCATGTTATCAACTTCTGCCTTAAAGGAACGGATTATCCTGTGCCTTAGAACGGGGAATGCAACCGCTTTTACATCCTGGGTGGTGGGAACAATATGACCCCTGAGTACAGCCCTCGCTTTACTGCAGCGAACCAGTGCCTGGGCTGCTCTCGGACTTGCACCGTAAGTTATGTATTCTTTGACGATTTTAGGGGATGTGGGGTCTTCTGGCCTTGTTTTCCTGATAAGGTCAACAGCATATTCTAAAACATGGTCGGGAACTGGGATGTCTTTTGTCAGGTTTTGAAGCTCGATTATTTGGTCACGACTCAGTATCTTGTTTACTTTAATGTAGTCGTCTATATTTAGCTTTGCAATTTCCATTTCCTCTTTTCTTTCAGGGTAACCTATCTTTATTTCCATTAAAAATCTGTCAAGGAGAGCTTCGGGAAGGGGATAAGTTCCCTCCTGCTCTATCGGGTTCTGGGTTGCAACAACAAAAAAAGGCTTTTCCAGGAAATAATCTATCCCGGCAACGGTAACCTTTAGCTCTTGCATTGCCTCAAGCAGAGCAGACTGCGTCTTTGGAGGGGTTCTGTTAATCTCGTCGGCTAGAACGATATTGGCGAAGATAGGACCTTTAACAAATTTGAAGAATTTTTTACCTGTTTCCAGGTCTTCTTCAATGATCTCGCTTCCTGTAATGTCTGAAGGCATGAGATCCGGTGTGAACTGGATTCTGGAAAATTTCAGGTCCAGTATCTCAGCTAATGTCTTTACAATAAGGGTCTTAGCGAGTCCTGGAAGCCCCTGAATAATTACATGTCCCTCGGCAAGTATCGATATGAGTAGCTCTTCTATTACCTTCTTTTGACCAACAATCTTTTTCGAAAACTCAACGGTGAGTCTGTCTAGCAAATCTTTGGTTATCTCCTCAATCCTCTTTTCATCCATTGTAAAATTATAAATCCAGCATCATTTCTTGACAAGCCACGAACCTGGATTTATCCTTATGATCAGTCAGATGGAAAAAAAATTTTTTTCAGTCCATATTAATAAAAATTACTGTAAGAGATGCGGGATATGTATAAACATATGCCCCAAGAATGTTCTCGACGCTGACCCAGCGGGTTTCCCTCGAGTAATAGACGAAGATGCCTGTATCAACTGCAAGCAGTGTGAAAATCATTGCCCGGACTTTGCTATTTGGGTTACCGATAGAGGCGTAAAGCAGGATATTCATCCTCTAAGTGATTACCTGAGATTGAACCACATGCCTTCGGTCTGGTGTCCCGGTTGTGGGATTGGAATGGTATTTCAAGCACTCCTTAAGGTAATTTCAAAATCTGGACTTAAGAAAGATGACATCGCTATGATTTCTGGTATCGGCTGTACTGGGAGAATGCCTGGTTATGCAGATTTTAACACCCTTCACACCACCCATGGTAGAGCCCTTGCTTTCGCTACTGGGCTAAAGCTTGCGAATCCGGATCTCAAGGTTATTACAGTAATGGGAGATGGTGATGCCTACGCAATAGGTGGTAATCACTTTTTACACGCAGCCAAAAGAAACGTTGATATAGTAGCAGTTGTGGTAAATAATTACAATTACGGTATGACAGGTGGTCAAGCCTCTCCAACCACCCCCCTTAATGCCTATACCACCACAACACCTTATGGGAATATGGAGCCTTCCTTTGATGGATGTGCGGTAGCTGCTGCCGCTGGTGCCAACTTCGTTGCAAGGAGCACAGTTTACCATGTCCCCCTTCTTGAAAAACTTCTGGAAAAAGCTATGAAAGTGGAGGGGTTTGCTCTGGTGGAGGTTTTAAGCCCTTGTCCTACCTATTATGGTAGACTTAATCTCGAAGCAGATGCCTTTAAGACCCTTGACTGGTACAAAAAGATAACATACATGGTAGGTACGGAGCCCAAAGAGGGGGCTTTTATACCCATTGGCGTTCTTGCAGAAAATAATAACAAGAGTTATCTTAATATTTTGAGGGAAAAATGGAGAGAGATAAAGTCGAAATAACCCTTTCAGGTTCAGGAGGTCAGGGGCTGATCCTGGCCGGGCTTGTTTTAGCTGATGCTGCAGGAATTGAGGAAGGTTACGAAATCATCCAAACTGTTGAGTATGGGCCTGAGGCAAGGCTTGGAACTTCTCGTTCCGATGTAATCATATCTAAAAAACTAATTTCTTATCCGAAAGTGGTACATCCCGATGTCCTTGTTACGCTAAGTCAGGGTGCTTACGATAAATTTAGTGGTATTGTTAAAAAAGGTGGGTTATTGATTATTGATACCTTTCATGTTAAAGAATTTGGTAAGAAACCCGAGGGTGTTGAAGTGATAGCTTTACCGTTTACAGAAATGGTAAGAGATAAAATCGGGACGCCTTTAGTATTAAACATGTTTGTTTTAGGGTTTTTGAATAAAAAACTGGAGCTTGTCAAACTGGATTCTCTTTTTAAGGCAATAGACAGAAGAGTTAAGAAGTACAACGATTTAAATAAGCAGGCTGTAAAGGAGGGGTATACTTTTGAATAAGACACTTCTTCTCCTTAAGCCCGATGCACTCCAGAAGAGGGTTGTCGGGGAAATTATTTCGATGATTGAAAAGGCGGGTTTTAACATTTTAAATATCCGGATGAAAAGGTGGACAAAGGCTGAAGCCGAAAAATTCTACGCTGTACACAAAGGCAAAGAATTCTTTGAGGGGCTTATAGAATTCATGACTTCTGGGCCTGTAATAGGAATCCTCCTAGAAAAAGATAATGCAATAGAGGAGCTTAGAAATCTAGTGGGGGCTACTGATCCGGCTAAAGCTGAACCAGGAACCATCAGGAACAAATATGGTACAAATGTTCGCGTCAACGCTGTCCACGCCTCAGATTCTCCCAGCTCTTTTGAGTATGAGGTAAAGTGTTTTTTTGGTGAAGAATATTTTGATTAAAGTTTAAAGAATTTCATCTCTTCCAGTGCTTGTTGAGAAGCAGGGTCGTCTTTCCCGCGAGCTTTTATTATCTCCTCATAAAGGCGTTTTGCCACATCCTGATGATTGTGATATACGAAAATCTTTGCCGCATCAAGTTTTGCGGTATCTCTCCAGTCGGGAAATTCAGCGTAATGAGTGTAAATGCGCTTTAGGAGTGAGAGTGCCATTTTAAGCTCTTGTTTGGTCATATATGCTCTCGCAAGCCAGTACAGGGCCTCACAGTCCTGCTCTTTTGTACCGATACCGATTATGCTTTCGAGGATTTCTATGGCCTTATCAACATTTATTTGCCTGTCTACCAGAAGGTAACCAACAAGTAGTGCAGCCTCAATGCTAATCTCGTCATAAGGATATTTTTCCGATAGGGTCTCAAGGTAGTAAATACACGAATCGAGTTGATTGGTGTTTTTAAAAGCAATGGAGAGATTATATAGGATTTCTTTTTCGTATGTAACACCATACTCAAGAGCTTTTACATAGTAGTATATGGAAGAGCTGTAATTCCCTGCCATTGCCTCAATATTACCAAGCCTGAAAAATATTGAGTGTTTCAAGGTATCAGAGGCAAATGTAAGTGCCTGATTTAATAGCTCTTTTGCAAGATTTACTTCACCTGCTTCCAGTAGAATCTGGGAGGCGAGGTAAAAAAGTTCCGGGTCGGAAAACTCCAGATTCAAAAGCAGCACCTTAAGACTATCGGTTTGATTTTTGCCACAATATTTGAATCCTTTTAGAATATCGTAAAGAGCATCGTCTATTTCGTATTTTCGGGAAAAAGAAAAATAGAGAGAGTCGGGAACTTTTCCCGTGAGTAATGTAACATACTTGAGTATATTTAGAGCATCTTCTTTATTTTCTGGTACAAGGTTTGTGAGATCTTTTGCAGATTTCTTTTGGTAGTAGTAATAGATTTTTTCGCTCAAGTCTAAGTAATTGGTGTCCACCAAGTCTATATAACCTCTTTTTAAAAGACACACTGATAGTGCTTTCCTCGCAGTGTCGGAGGTACTCCGCAGGCAGTGAATAAAGGCTCTGTCGTAGTCGCCCATGTTTATCGCTGAGAGGGCGGCGATGTCGTATATTGTGTTAGAAGGAAGGATAAGGGGAATTGATTCAACTTCGTTCAGGATTTCTGAATAGTTACCCATTGAAAATAAGGCTTTAAGTCTATAAGTAAAAATTTCTAATTCATCTGGGTATAGGGGGTTTAAGCCTTGTGTTAAATTTATTAATTCTGAATATCTCTCTTGATCAAAGAGAAGCAGACTTAATTCTCTTAGCATATCTTTGTCGGATGGGATGTAAAATTTGAAAGCCTCATCTAAGTTCCTATTGAGAACGGCCCTGTAAAAGCTAAAGGTTTGTCCCTTAAATCCTTTTAATAAACCGGGTTTTCCTAATTTCACTGCGAGTTTGTACAGATAAAAAGCGTCTTCCTGGGATAAATTTTGCGGTATTTTCTCAAGGTATGACTCAGGGTTCTCTACCTTAAGTAATGCTCTCACGAAAATCCCAGGTGCCCTCCACGCCTCGTTTTCAAGTATCTGTAAAACTTCTGTGTAGGATCCGCTGAAGAGAAGGGCTTCGGCAATGAAGGGTTTTAAATAACTCGGCATTGCTTTTCCCTTTGTAAATTCGACGAGCTCCTTATATCTTTTTGCATAATACAAATTTTTTACTATGAGAGTATCTGGAAGAGATAAGAATTTTGAGTCATCGTAGTTTAATATGAGAGCTGTACTTTGCCTTAACTGTTCTAATCTTTTGTCCCTTTCTGAAAGAGGATAGTAAAGGTTTATTGATCTAATGAGCCCTTCCAGTTCCTGGCTTATAAAGCCACGGGCAATGAGGGTATCAAAAATTTCGAGTTTCAGAGCGTTATATACTTCTGAGTCAGGTAAGACGGTGGCAAAATAAAGGGATTTTAGAAAATATTTGTGCTGTAAATATCCTCGAGATAGAATGTAGTTTCTGATGTTGGATGGTGGTAAATTTTCGAAGTAAGAAAGGTCTTCAATTGAGAGTTTAGGTATAGAAAAGTAAGCACGGTATAAAGTGTCTCTTATTGCTTTCGTTAATTTTGATGATGATAAGTTTTGCTGTGTTAATATGTTGGCAAAAATAAAAGCTGTTTTTTCATTTTCCGGGGTAAGGGAGAAAAGGCTCGCAATAACTAAAGGGGAATTTCCCGTTTCTTTTGCAAACTCCACAGCCTCTTCGGGTAAGATTTTTCTTGGATTGTCTCTGCTCAAGGTCCAGTAAAAGTCTAAAAATTTCTTGTTTCTGTAAAGAGCTTTTATTTTTAGGGGTTGATATTTGTGCCTATCGGCGAGCAGGAGGGAAGGGCCTGGTCTTGATGTTAGGAGAGATTCTCCCAGCCTGATCTCGTTAAATTTGTTCTCATAGTCAGATGCGAGAATTTTTATTAGTTCAATTCTATTTTCGTCGGGCAATTTACCTAAGTATTTATCTATGAAAGCTTTTCTGTTTGGGAAAGAAGGATGTTTTATAACAAGTTCTGTTATATATTTAAGGGAATCACCTTCTTCTTTGCATAAATCTAATAGTGTTCGGTAGGTTTCATAAGCCAGTGAGTCATCCAGGACTTCATTCCTTAAGCTGAGAAGATTGCCAAGAGCTGACGCTGTATCATTTAGCCCGAGAAGGCATAGACTCATGTAGTATTTGGCCCAGTTCCCGTCATAGCTTCCTCTTGAAACGGAGTAGATTTGTGAGAATACTTGATAGGCTTTTTCAAAGTCCCTTTTTTCAAAATATTTCAAGCCTACTTCAAGGATTGGATTGGAGGCTAAAATTAAAAAAATAAAAAAGAACATTTCAAATAATTCTAACTCCATGTGAGCGTAAAACAAAATAAAAGGTGAAAGGCAATTTGTTGAACTAAGACAAAAAAAGTGTTATAATTACAAAAGGGAGGGAGAAATGAGTGATGTTTTTGAGCAGTTGCTCATAGATCTTTTTAAGCTTCATGGTGATTTAGTCTTCGAAAACCCTCAATTGGTAAAGGAGGCCGCCCAAGGCGTCATTCCTTCTGAAAAGGCAAAGATAAATGCTGTCGCTTCGGCTATTGAAGAGAAAGTCCCTTTAACCTTAAAGGAGTCTGGCACCCTTGGCAAAGATGAGTTGGAGCTGGTATGGAAAGGGTTTGCTGAAGGGACGGGAATAAAGGAAGAGCTTGCGAGATGGGCAGTGGAACTCCTGGATAGTGTCTTAAGGAGGATAGAGGAAGATCCGGAGCTTAGAAGATATAAGAAAAGACTGCGTGCCCCATCGCCATCTAAGCTGGAAATAAAGGAAGGTCTCGTCAAGATGACTGTAATAAAGGCTCCTAACGATTCAGTTGTGTATCAGTTTGATGGTACCACATCCTTAGTTGATTTTATTGAAAGTTATTTAGGTGAAGGAGAGGAGGTTATTTTCGAGGTTAGTGGCGATGTTGAGATCGAAAGACCCATAGTAATTCAGAATAAGAAAGTAATTTTCACCGGTTTGGAGAGGTCAACCATATTCGTTGATATTTTACCGGCTTTGGAGGTTGTAAAGAGTAATGTTGTTATAGAAAACTTAATCTTGAAATATAGCAAAGAGCCCGAGCGATCTATGGGGATTATTTTTGCTGCGGACTCTAAGGTTGAAGTGAGAAATGTAGAATTACAAGGGGCAGGGGTCAAACTTCACTCCTCGAGTGGTGTTTTTTCAAAAGTCACTCTAAAGAATTGTAAGTATCTGGGAATTTTCAGTGAAAACTCCGAGGTTAAAGTTAATGGTTCAGAATTCATAGAAAATGGCGTTGATATATTTAGTCCCCAAATTAGAACGAAAGGCGGGCAGATTGTAATAAAAAACAGTAAAATTTTGAAAGGTAACGGTGCGGGAATATGGGGAGACGCGTGTGAAGTTAACATAGAAAAAACTCAAATAGTAGGGAATTATTACTATGGGATTTATGTAGATGCAGGGTCAACCCTAAAAATTTCTTCCTCAAGGATTTCCGAAAATGGTAATAGTGAAGAAGACTATCCTCAGGTCAAACTTATCTCTTCAAAGGCTTATTTTAAGAACATAAAAATCTTGAACGGAATTAACAATACCGGTTTATGGCTAGAGGACCGCGCCGCTGTTGAGGCCGATGATCTTAAAATAACTGGACATTATTATCATGGACTTGTTCTTAGGGCAGACTCAGAGGCGATACTCAGGGGAGGTGAAATAGCTAGAAATGGAAATGAGGATGAAGATAGGGCACAAGTGCATGTAGAATCCTCTAAAGCTTTGATAAAGGATTTTAAGATTCACAGTGGCGTATTTAATTCTGGTCTTTTATTGGATGAAAGTTCAACTGTTGAATTGTTTAATTCCTTTGTTTATAAGCATTTCTATAATGGAATTTCCGTAAAATCATCTTCAACTGCTATAGTCTCGGGTTGCGATGTCTTTGAAAATGGAAGCGAAAGTTTTCATGCACCACAAATTTGGGTTACAAACGGCATGCTAAAAGTTGAAAACAGTGAGATAAGGGAGGGTGTTAAGAATGACGGTATTTATGCAAGAAGTGCGGCACTGACCTTGGAAAATGTTTCTATATACAAACATTACAGGAGAGGAATCTATGTTGAAGGAAACTCAGATGTTAGTATATCTAAATCTAGGATTTATGAAAATAATTTAGGCCCAGAGTGTGAGGCTCAAATTGAGATTAAATCGTCAAATCTTACTATCATGAATTCCGAGATTTCGACTTCGAAGAACGGTTCAGGAATTTATGTTACAGATATTTCGACGGTTAACATTAGGGGCACCAAAGTCATTGACAACTATGGTCTTGGTATCTGGCTGAGTTCTAACAGTAGTTTCGAGATTTCTGACACGCAGGTTGAGGGTAATTTGGGGAAGGACGGGATGTTTCCGCAAGTGCTTATCACTTCAAGCAAAGGGAAAATGGTAAATACTCGAATTCTTAGAGGATTAGGTGTAGGAGGGGTCGTGGTCGAGAGATCCTTCCTTCAACTCGTAGAAAGTGTGATTAAGTCCAACGAAAGGTCAGGCCTTTATATTCTGTCAAATTCAATTTTTGAGGGGACACTCTGTGAAATTAGAGAGAATGGCAGTGAAAATAAAGAATATCCTCAGGTTAAGGTGGAAAATTCAAAGTTTATCCTGAAATCATCACAGGTTATTGGGGGCATTAACAACACCGGTATATCAGTTATTGAGTCTTCCTTTTCTGAGATAGAGAAGAGTATCGTATCGGGTCATTTAAGACACGGAATTGAAGTTTATTACAATTCTGAGTTAGTTTTTTCCGATGGGGATATATTTGAAAATGGATCTGAGGAAGAGAACTGCCCGCAAGTGTGGATAGGCTCGTCATACGCGAAATTCAGAAATTCTAAGATTAGAGATGGAAGAAACAATATGGGGATTGGTGTTTTGAAGTCCTATGTTGAAATCGATGCATGTGAAATTTACGGGCATAAAGATGTTGGAGTAAATATTTCTTGGTATTCGGGTGTAAAAATGAAGGATTCCCGTATTTACAAAAATGCATCAAATTCCGATTCTGCTCAAATTAATATTCTGTCTTCAAGAGCTATGTTGAGAAATTGTGAAATTTATGGAAGTCTCAATGGACAAGGTATCAAGGTTGACGATGCTTCAATTGTTGAGATTGACAACTCAAGGATCTATGAGAATAAAAATGGTGGAATCCATGCGCGAGAGAACTCAGAATTGAAGATTTCAGGGTGTGAAATAAACAAAAATAACGAGTTAGATAAAAAAGGAGCACAGGTAATTATTGATAATGCCAGAAGTGCGATAAAGAACTCAAAGATCTTAGAGGGTATTGAGGGTAGCGGAATTAAAATTAATGCATCCTTAATAACCGAGATATTCCATACCGTCATTGCTGAGCATAAGGGTTGTGGAATTGAGGTGGTAGACAACTTTTCCAGATTAAGGGTTGTTGGGGTAAATACCTACAGAAATGCTCAAGGTGGACTCATCTACAAGAACCCATACAAATTATCGGTAATTGATTCAACTTTCGAAGACGGTTCCATCAGAAAGAGTTAAATTTTTGAATTTGCTATGGATTGTGTTAAAATTTTGAAATGATGACTTTAATTACCGTAATTTTTATATCATACCTGAGTGGTGTAAGTGCGAGTTCTTATGGCCTTGGTGGCCTTTTTAATGTTGCCCATGGAAATGCTGGTGCAGTCTTTGAAAACCCTGCATTACTTCCGGAGACTCGTGGTAGCTTTGTGTTTGGCGTAAGGCAGAATTATTTTATGAGCGAACTTACGGGTGTCCACGCTGCCTTTTCTAAGTCTTTCAAAAAGTTTTCCTTTGGTCTTGGTGTACATAAGTCGGGAATTAAGGATGTGGTTTCTGAGTACACCGTTTTAACAGGCCTTGGGTATCGAATTTCAAATTTATCGGCTGGTTTAAGTTCGAGGATATTTTACCTAAGGAATCTGGAAGACACAAATCTTAAACGAACGGCTCTATCCATGGATTTTGGCCTTTTTTATAGGTTTTTTATTTTTGATTTCTCAATAAGCTATTTGAACATTTTGAGGCCTTCCCTTGGGTTTATTACCACCACCGAGAAATCAAATTCAGAATTCATTATGGCAACTTCTTTTAAAATTCCGGAGCCTGTTACGTGGTCTGCTGGAGTTAACTGGTCTGGTTCCAGTTTGAGTTACAGACTTGCATCCGAACTTTGGTTCACCAGGGGATTCGGCTTGAGAATCGGAATTTTAGAGCGTGAATTAAGGATGGGACTTGCATTGAAGGCGGAAAATTACGGTGTTGATATTTCCTTTGGATCATCCCGGGAACTGGGGACTACATATGTAATAACAACCCATTATAGGCTTTAATCAGTCCTTTTAGATGAAAAAAGTCGACGCCTACTTTATAAAGGCTTTATTGAAAGTTTTTTTTATTATTGATACCGGTTCTGTTTTTATATTCATAGTCGTAAACTTTTTTGAGCGTCTTGGATTTTTTATAGCAAATAAAGCAAGATTTCAGGATGTAGTCCTCTTTTATGTCTACCAGGTCCCTTCCCTTGCGGTTCTCATGGCACCCTTTTCGCTGATTATTGCCATATTTTTTCTTTTTCAGGAGAGCGTAGAGAAAAGAGAAATTCTGGCCCTCAAGACAGCTGGGTTAAATTTGACACAGCTTCTTCTAAAAATCCTCGCTCTTTCATTGCTTTTAACTCTTGTATTTGGTGCACTTAATGAGTTTGCGGGTTATCCCGGTCTTCAGCTCTCCACGAGAATAAGGAAAGCAAAAATTGAAAAAAGTGAATCTTATTTTTATTATCCTCTTATCTCCGATTTTAGCTTCATGAGCGGTGATACCCTTTTTTATTTCAGTAAATTGCGTGGTAAGGAAAGAAAGGGATATGGAGTTGTTATAATTATTTATGATAAAGGCACCATAAGCGCAAGGATAGATGCAGATTCTTGTACGATTTATAAATCAAGTTATGAGCTTTTTAATGTAACTCTTAGATATGTTGGTAAATCCAGGGATTCTCTGGTTTTTTTACCTAAAAAAGTTATCAAGGGGGTAATCTCTCCATTTGAGGTTATAAGGCGGAAGAGAGAGATAGAAGAGCTAACTGCCAGGGAACTTTATAGGATAGTTGAGAAGAAAAAGAGGGGGAAGTTAGATTGCAGAGAGGAGCTTGTGGAATATTATTACCGATTTTCATTCCCTCTCGCGGTGTTTATCTTCGCGATATTTAGTTTGCCGATGGCTATCTCTATAAAACCGAGAGGCAAAACCTATGCCTTCGGATTGGCACTTTTGATATCTTTTGTATTGTGGATTTTAATTCAGTTTTTGAAAGTTTCAGGGTCAGCTGGGAGAATTTCTCCTTTTACTGCCACATTCCTTCCGGTTATATTAACTTTAGCAGTCGGGATTATTCCCTGGTTTAAGTTAAGATTATAATAGTTTTAAGAGTTCCTTTTCATTTTCTATTTCAACATCGATCTCGAGAGCGAGCATTTTCTTTTGTATAGGGTACTTAATAAGGTCTTTCTCAGTTGTAATAATGTAATCATACTTCTGCGTTAAATATCTAAGCTTTGTAAGGGGATAGGCATCGTGATCTTTTATGAGAATTGTTTCTTTAGGGTCTACTCCAAGATTTCTTATAATCGTGAGAAAACTTTGTGGATCTGCGATACCTGTTAGTACGGCGACATCGAACCCTTTAAGGCTCGTAAGGGAAAATTGTTGCCCCTCGAAATTGTAAAATCTAATGGGTTTATATTTCATCACAAACACGGGCTTTTTCCAGGTTTCTAGGTACTCGAGGCTTTTTCTATTTAAGGGTTCGCCTTTTAAATTCAATATGATTATGTGAGCTCTCCTTATAGCCGAAAAGTCTTCCCTTAATTTCCCTCTGGGTAAAAGATAGTCCCCTTTTATAATGGTTTCCTGGTTTATACATAAAATATCCACATCTCTTTTGAGCGGGAGGTATTGGAATCCATCATCAAGGAGAAGCATGTTCACATTAAACTGTTTTATCGCAAGCTTTCCGGTTTCATAGCGGTTCTTCCCAATTACCACCGGGATCTCGCCTCCGAGCTTTTTCCACATAAGATAAGGTTCATCACCGGTATTTTTCCAGGTGATTAGAGGTTGAGAACCATGCAAAAGGAGAATACCGGAGCTCTTTCTCTTGTAGCCCCTTGTGAGGATTGCCAATCTATAATTTTCAGATAGTTTCTGGGCTAAATGTATGGTTAGTGGGGTTTTCCCAGTTCCACCAACGGTTAGATTTCCTATGGAGATAACCTTAGCTGGAAGGACGTCTTTAATCCTGAAATTTTCATCGTAAAAATACCAGATGTTAAGGCCAAGTCTATAAATATTACTGAAAAAGGCTTTCAACATAAGTAGTTAAATATTTTTTAGCATGTGAAGTTCAAATGCAAGTGAGAACATTGTTTTCGGGTTTTGAACAAAAGGAATAAAATTGAAGTCAATATCAATAGATGAAGTTTAACTTTGAGGAAGTTTATCAGGCTTATAAAGACATGGTTTACAATTTCGTATTCTGGAAAGTTAAAAGCCATGAAGACGCTCTTGATCTTTCTCAGGAGATTTTTTTTAAAGTTTACAAAAATCTTAAAAATTTCAGAGAAGAAAGCTCAATTAAGACATGGATAATGAAAATTGCTATGAACCACGTAAAGGATTTTTACAAAAAACAGGGAAAACGGATGCTGGATATGGAATTTGACGAGGAAGGAGAACAGGAGATCCCAGAAATAGCAGTGGAAGAACATGTTTTGATGGAAGACGAGGTCCTTGTGGAGAGAGCACTGTCTAAGTTGAAAGACTGGGAAAGGGAAATACTGGTGCTTTACTACATGGAAGGTTTTCAATACGATGAGATTGCCGATATTCTCGAGATTCCTATAGGAACAGTAAAGTCTAGGTTGAACAGTGCAAAGAAAAGTTTAAGAAAAGTAGTGTTTGGAGGTGTTTGTGATGGAAAATGAAATGGAGATTTTAAGATCCCTTAAAAAAGTGGCTCCCCGAGAGCTTGATTTTAGGGTAAAAAGTTGTATAAAGAAATACAGAATTAAAATATATGCCTTTAGGCTTTTGGGTTTATTTTTCGTATTTTTTTCTTTCGGGGCTTTTATGGCAATGTTTCTAACCAGAGAGGTGAATATTGAGCCGGTGTCCAGCATAGTTCAGATTAGGGAGAATCCTCATAATAGGGTCTATCCAGGAATAGTGCCTGTTAAACTCAGACTAAGCCCTCCAGGAACTTATGTTTACAAAGTTTATGTGAACGGAGAAACACATAAAGAGGGTTATGTGGAGGAAAACCTTCAAGATTCGGTATTTTTACAGGACCCGGTAAATAATGTGGAGGTTGAAATAGAGGATCTTATAAGTGGCACCTCTCGCTATATATCATGGGTTGTTTTCAACTTCTGAATGATACTTTTTTATAAAATCCCTTGTAAATTCTAGCAAATAATCACCTTTAATTGCCTCTCGAATGTTCTTTAGAAGATTTATAAAAAAGTATATGGAGTGATAGGTGGCAAGCCTGGGACCCAGTATTTCCCCTGCATTAAAGAGATGGCGAATGTAAGCACGGGAAAAGTTCTGGCAAGTATAACACTTGCAGTCCTGGTCAAGAGGTGAAAAATCTTTTTTGAATTCTGCGTTTCTTATCGTTAGCTCTCCTCGTGATGTAAAGACTGTACCAGTTCTTGCATTTCTTGTAGGCAGCACACAATCAAAAAGATCTACACCTAAAGCTACTGCTGTTAGTATATCTTCTGGGTAACCTACTCCCATAAGGTATCGCACTTTTTCTTCGGGTAATTCCTGACATACATTCTCCACCATCTTATCCCGTTCAATCTTTGGTTCACCTAACGCAAGTCCTCCTATAGCATATCCATCAAAATCCATATCCCTTAGAATCTTTGCATGTTCTCTACGGAGATCCTCGAAAGTACCTCCCTGAACAATGCCAAAAAGAGACACATCGGGCAAAAAGGAATCTCTATATTTTTTAGCTCTTTCTGCCCAGTGCGTTGTTAAATCCATGTGTGCTTTCGCTTCTTTTAGAGTTGATGGGTATGGAGTTGGCCAGTCAAGGATCATTGCTATATCAGATCCGAGTTTTGATTGGATCTCCACAACTTTTTCTGGTGTAAAGGTAATTGTAGCCCCATCCACATGAGATTTAAATACAACCTTATCCTCTTTTAAACTTCTCAGATCTGCAAGACTATATATCTGAAATCCACCAGAATCGGTTAATATAGCGCCTTTGAACCCCATAAATCTGTGTAAGCCACCTGCCTCGTGGATTAGATCTTCCCCGGGTCTAAGATGAAGATGGTAGGTATTAGAAACGATAATCTGAACCCCAATTTCTTCAAGATCTCGGGGTGACATGGTTTTGACAGTACCCTGGGTTGCGACTGGCATGAAATTCGGCAATTCTACATCACCATGAGGCGTATGCAATATTCCAAGCCTCGCCCCTGTATGCTTTTCCTTTTTAATCAATTCGTATCGGACCCTCACTGATCTTCCTCACCTCTAAATTATTTCCGGTCTCCCTAATTTCGACGATATCGCCCGGAAAGAGAATTTTAAATCCTTCAATTCCCTTTAAATTCTTATAGTTAAAACGTACTCTTTCCTTACTCTCCAGTATCTGGAGAATCCCGATTCCTAAATTTTCATTAAAGACAAGTACTTTTGCCTTTTTAGTCTTGCTTTTCCCCGAGTATTCTGACATTATACTTGTTCCATAAGCTATCTATTAGAGAATCCCAGGCTTTCTTAACTTTTTCGGATTCGATCTGTCTCTTGATGCTTTCTTTAACTTCGTCAAAGCTCCTGTAGCTTTCTTCTTTCTTCTCGACTAATTTAATGACGGCGTATTTGTTTTCTTTCTCAAGCTTTATGGGTTTACTTATCTGGTTAACCTTCAGGGAGAAGGCAGCTTTTACTACCTCTTCTGGCTTTGCATTTTGGGCTACATCTTTTCTAAGCCCGGAAGCCGATTTTGTCTGTTCATCCACGGAATATTTTGCTACAAGAGAGTCGAAGTCAGTTCCCTTAATAGCAAGTTTATAAACATTTTCTGCTGTCTCCTTGTCGTTCACGACAACAATCTTATAAGAAACTGTTGCGGGGATTTTATATTTATCCTTGTTTTTCTCGTAGTACTCCCGAATTTCTTTATCGTCCACCTTTACACTTCCTGCAATCTCATTGTAAAGTGCCCTTATCAGAGCCTGTTCTCTGGCTCTTTGCATCTCATCAATGTAGGATGAACGAAGATATACCCTCCTATTTTCTGCCTCTTTGACCAGTAGTTTTCTCTGGATAATATTTTTCAGAAGTCTCTGCTTACCCTCTTCCGTTTCGTAACCTTGTTTTGCAAAAGGCGGGATATTTTCAAGTTCCCTTTCAAATTCGAGCCTTGTTATCGGCTCTTCACCGACAAAAGCAACATACTCTTTGAAATTTTTCCTGAAAACTCTTTCCACTCCATCAAGGGCATCGTTTAAATACCTGCTTTTCTGGAATCTTACGGCAAGAGTTTGATATGCCTCTGCGGCTTCCTGGTATTTTCCCGATTTTTCATAGGCAAGTCCAAGTCTATAAAGAGCCTCATCCATCCTGCGGTATATGTCAGAGTACTCAGCTCTGCATGTTTCTAAGTACTTGATGGCGGAATCAGACCTTCCAAGTTTGTCGAGTTCAATATCGGCAATCCTGAGATAGATATCGAATTTTGCATTTTTGTTGATTTCTCGAGAATTAAGGATTTCTTTATAGAGAGTTACGGCTTCTTCATATTGCTTTCTCTCTTCGTGGAGACTTGCTTGATTGAGCTTTTCATTGAGGGTTTTTCCGTTTATCTGACTGATAATCAGAAAAATACTGATGATACTCCACATAGAAACCTCCTTTTGGCTTATGAAGCCTTGAAAAGTAGGTATATTATAAGGGCTCCTAAAAATTCTGCATAAATATTATCATCAGGGGGGGGATTAAAATATTCAATGAGCGCTATTGTAATACTTCCAGTGAGCTTTACATATATTGGAATGCCTGAATTGACAATAAATGCTACTATTACTCCCGAAATTAGAAATGTTATAAGGTGTGCGTGATCCTTCCCATTTCGCTGAAAAATTATTGCGGTAAATACTGGGGTCAATCCGTCTACCAATATGGCAATTAAGCTTGCGTAATAAAAGATTTTGAAGGGAAAGAGAATATAAGCCAGCGTCATTGAGCAAATAAGGAAAGTGGCACCTGTTGGTTTCCCCCTCTTTTCATCGTCCTTGAGAAGAGAACCCAGTTCCCTGATAAAGTACTCTTTAACTTTAGGAACCGTAAGCCTTAATAGCTCTATTGTACCTGCTACTACGCTGAGTGAAACAAGAATAGCGATATCCGCTTCTCGTGGTAGATGTTTGAGGAGGAAGAGTAGAAAAATAGTAGAAACATGAATTGCCTTTCGTAAAGGCAAGGCTTTACTTAAAACAATACTAGCACTTTTCACAGACATATACCTGCACCTACTCTATGGGTTACATTTAAGTCGGGGTGTGGTGAAATGGCATAATCTAACCTGAATCTCTTATATTTAAGATTAATACCGGCATTTAAGTATCCCCGGTAAAATCCTAATCTTAAACCAAGGTTTTCAGTTAAAATATATGCAAATCCCGTTTTACCCTCAATACTGAAATTTTTATAGGTATAAAGAGCACCTGGGTACGGACCATCGGTGAAAATCTCAAGTTCAATACTCCATGCAAGTTTCTCATCATTCAGGGTTGCCCCGATTAATAGGGACGGTGCAACTTTCTCTATACTGTTTCCCTTAAAAATTGAATAAAAAGCGTCTCTTAGGACGAAACCATAAGTCAATCTCCTGTTCTGAAACACATAGCCTAAATCTACGCCAAGGCCGTTTTCTACATAGTCATGAAATTGTTCTCGAAAGACCTTAAGAGAAAAACCGAAATTTGATCTTTCGTTTATGGGACGGGCGCTTATAATATTTAAATTGTAGAAGAGATAAGGTTTCCTTGCAATAACATTTACTGCGCCTTCGGTCGATAAACTATCTCTAATTTCCGTAACTTCAAGTCTGTCGGAGTGGATGAAATTGACGGAAATGGCTGTATTCAAATTTTCGAATATATTTGGAGTGGAAAAAAAGAATGATTCTAAACCAATCAACCCTGAATATAATTCGCCGTGATAAAAGTACACAGTTTTTGTTTTACTAATGATAGAGGGATTTATAGTTGAGGAGAGGGGCTCAGGGGTGTAAGCGACGCCAGTATTTCCCATACTGACTAAAGCAGGCGGGTAAAAAAGTCTGAATACTTCGCCTCTGTACTTTTCGGCTGAAATAGATGTTACAAAAACGAAATAAATAAAAAGTTGTAAATATTTTTGCGGTTTCAACTTACACCCTTAAAATTATAAGCCGATTAAACTGTACAAGAAAGGAGGAACGATGAGGAAGATAATTGGAACATTAGTTACTACAATGGTCTTTGCGGGATTAGCTTTTGCAGCGAATCCTAAGGTCGCACCTGATTTTTCATTGGTTACGATACAAGGCGATACCGTTAAGCTCTCAAGTCTTGTTGGTAAAGTAGTTATCATAGACTTCTGGGCAACCTGGTGCCCTCCTTGCCGGAAGGGTATTCCTGGCTTGGTGGAACTTAAGGAGAAATATGGTGATAAAATAGAAATCATCGGGATTTCAGTTGACAATAATGTTGAAAAAGTTAAGAGTTTTTACAAAGAGCAAAAAATGAATTTTCCCGTGGGTATGGCTACCAAAGAAATCATTGAAAAATATAATTCGATTCGAACATTGCAATATATTCCCACCACTTTTATTGTAGACAAGAAAGGAAATATCTTTGATGTCAGGGTTGGGTACACTGATAAGACCGAGTTTGAGCGGATAATAAAGACGCTTCTTTCTTCCAAATGATGCCCAAAGGTGTTGCCCTTCTGGGCGCTTCAGGAAGCATAGGTAAAAACACTTTAGAAGTT
>JBDRYG010000018.1:0-26351 GCA_039803305.1 Caldifarciminota bacterium | reverse complement strand
GGCATTATTCTTACAGGTGACCTCTTCAACTCCTTTGTATTTCTCGAAATAATGGCGATTTCATCCTATGCATTAGCAGCGTCAAGAAAAGAACATAAAGCCCTTGAAGGGTCTATTAAATATATGATAACTGGTAGTATCGGCTCATCGTTGTTTCTCCTTGGAACTTTTCTTCTTTACAGAATTGCCGGTTCCTTGAATATGTCTCACATAGCCGGAAAAATCCAGGGAATGGAAAATGGCCTTGTAATTCTTGCCGGAATCTTAATTATGGTTGGACTTGCCGTGGATGCTGAGCTTTTCCCAATGAATGGATGGGCGCCTGATGTTTACCAGGGATCCTACTCAAGTGTCAACACCCAATTTTCCTCCATCACATCTAAAGCTACCCTGTACCTTCTCTTCCGAATATTTTTCACTGTAATAAACATACCCGTGTTTTTCAAGATTTTGATGTACTTAGGCATTATTACTTTCATTCTATCAGAACTAATCGCCACTGTGCAAAGAGACCTTAAAAGGATGCTCGGATATTCCTCTATGGGTCAAATGGGGCTTTCGGTTTTCTTGTTTGGATTATACGGGATCAGTGGACATCCTGAAAGCCTTTTTGCAGCCATACTTGTAGCTATTAACCACGCCATCAGTAAATTACTCCTTTTCAGTTCCATAGCGCATCACGGAGATAATACTAACATCGAGGACCTAAAGGGATTGGGAACTGCCAATTTTCTAAATGGAAAAGCCTTTACCATCGGAACATTGTCAATTCTTGGCTTTCCGTTGCTTTTAGGTTTCTGGTCAAAAATAGAAACCTTCGCAGCAATTCTCCGGACAGGCAAGATCTGGCTCTTAATCCTTGTAGCCCTTATATTTATAGCAGAAGCCTTTTATTACATCAGATTCCTTTCTATTTACCTTGCAAAAGATGAAAGGAGAATATGCCCGATACCCCAAATAGCCCTTGTTAGTTTTATCCTTGTTCTAATTCTGCTTATACAGGGAGTTTATCCAGTTCTTACACTGAAACTTGCTAACCAGGCGCTTCTTTCCTTATTTAACAAGGGGCTTTATATAAGTATACCCATGGGGGGATTCTAAAATGTGGAATTTGTACATCATTGGCATTTTAGTTCTGGGTGGTATAATGGCATTTTTAAGCCATCATGTTAATCGGTGGTTCAAAGTTTTTATAGTCGTTTCAACAAATATAATTACCCTGCTCTATGCTTTACTCAACCTGAAGATCGATTCCAGAGAGTTTATAAACACAGGGGCCTTTGCTTTAAGTTTAAACCTTACTCCTCTTTCCTACTTCTTTCTTTTAATAATTCTAATAGTTTTCACCATCGCAATGATCGCAAGCCTTCATGAAGAACTGGACGGCACATTCTATCTATTCTCCTTCCTAACCACAGCCTCTGCAGCTTTAACTTTAATGGCAAACGACCTTATTACCCTCTTCATCGCCTTCGAGCTCATGTCTTTATTCTCATTTTTCATAGTTCTCCGAGGTTACCTTCCTGAAACTCACAAGATAGCATTCAAGTACCTTATGTATTCCGTATTCGGAGCAATAATCTACTTCTCAAGGATCTTTGTAAAACTCTATTACACAGGAAATATTGGGTTCACTGACCTTTCAAGTCTACCTATAATGCAGCAGATTCTGGTCTTTTTGACCATAGCAATTCCATTCATTATCAAGATCGGAACAATACCAGTTCATGAGTGGGTCCCTGACACATATGCTACCGTACCTCATTCCTTTACTGCTTTCTTTTCGGGAGGGCTGTCAAAGATAGGCATTTACGGACTTTCACTCTTAATCATAAAGATATTCCCTGAGATACTCAGTGAAAGTATCGCTTTTTCCGAAATTCTGGCATGGTTTGGGGCAATAACAGCTGCCCTTGGCGGTATCTTTGCGTTCATGTCTGATGACGCGAAAAAACTTTTAGCCTATTCGAGCATCAGTCAGCTGGGATACGTACTCACAGGAATTGCTCTCTTCACACCTTATTCTTTCTATGCAGGTATATACCATGCAGTTGCCCATGCTGTTTTTGAAACTCTTCTTTTCATAGTGGTAGCAGGTATTATATACAGGATTGGGACTTCCGATCTTAGAAAGATGGGAGGGCTCATTAAGAGAATGCCAATCTCCTTTATAGGGCTGCTCCTCGGAATAATAGCTGCCTCTGGAATCCCCCCAACAATTGGTTTTCCTGGTAAATGGCTCCTATATGAGTCAGCCATCTTAAAAGGAGACCTCCTCCTAACCAGCGTGCTCTTCTTCTCGTCTATTACAGCATTTCTATACTCTTATAAACTTGTTCATTCAATTTTCCTCGGGAAGCTTCACAAAGAACATGAAAATATAAAGGAAGCACCCGCTGGATACATTATTGGAATTGTACTCTTACTAATCCCTCTTATTGCCTTAGGTGTCCTACCGGGGATTGTCCTTGATAAAATACATACTTTCGCAGCACCACTTTTTGGAGATTCAAAATTTTATAGTCTTACAACCCTCAAAACGGAAATAGGATTTGCAAGCATGCCCGTAGCAGGTATTACCCTCGCAATCCTTTTTGGAATAAGTTTCATTATCTATCTAATGAGTGGAAAGTCGTACAAGGCAAAACAGGAGGACAATTACACTGCTGGTGAGTGGGTTGATAGCGATTTTGAATCACACTATGCAAAGGACTTTTATGGTTTCCTTAAGAAGTCCTTCGGACCGGTAATTAAATGGAAAGAAATAGATATACCAAAAGAGCTCGGTAAATTCATTGAATACCTCTCAGAGGGGTTAAGGCGCTTCTATACAGGAGACATTAGGACATACATCCTTTACATTTTAACCACATTAGTAATACTCCTTTTCGCCCTTGGAGGAAAACTATGAAGATCTTTATTTTACCATTGTACTGGCTAATCAGCATACTTTTTGGGCTTCTCCTTATGGGGATTGCCCGTAAAGTTACCGCAAGAATTCATAGAAGGTACGGACCTCCCGTTTACCAGGCATTTCTCGATGTAATCAAACTATTCTCCAAGAGAGAAACAGCCTCCCATGGCGTTATGCATTCCCTCGGTCCAGTAATAGCCTTTGCAGGAATTTCCACTACACTGCTCTTCATGCCCCTGGGTAAAGGAGCACCAGTCTTACACTTTCAGGGAGATCTATTTGTGGTTCTCTACCTACTTGTTATAGGGCCACTTGGCATGGCCCTCGGTGCAGGAGAATCAAATAACCCCAACGCTACAATAGGTATTGCAAGAGCCCTATCTCTCATGCTCGGATACGAAATAGTCCTTTTTATGGCAACACTACCTGTATTTTATTATCATAAAACAGCATCCATTTACGACTTGATAATAAAACAAAGTGGTTTCCCAAATTGGGCAGGAATTCAGTTCCCATTTTCTTTCTTGGCAGGTATCATAGCTCTACACGGACTTCTGGGTGAGAAACCCTTTGATCAACCCATCGCCCCCCATGAAATCGCATCTGGACCTATGGTTGAGTACGGAGGAAAATACCTTGGCCTTTTGCAGCTCTGGCACGCCGTCGGAATTGTGGTTGAGACAGGACTTTTCCTGAATGTATTCTTTGGTCCCCAAAATATTATCTGGTTCTTCCTTGGTGTATTCGCCATATTCATGCTTCTCGTAATCGTCAACGGACTAATGCCAAGATTTCTCATTGAACAGGCAATTAAGTTCTACTGGGGTGTACCTCTAATCCTTGCCCTCCTGGGCATTATACAGGTTTATTTCTGGAGGTAAATATGGGACTTATTAAATTTTCACAGGGTAGATCTTTATGGATGGTCCACTTTTGCACCGGTTGTGGTGCTGTAGAAATGCCTCCCACTATGACATCCCGCTTTGACATGGAAAGGTTCGGCGTCGCGCCGATGGCTACACCGCGACAGGCTGATGTCCTTCTTATAACAGGTTACCTTACTGTGAAAACCCTGAAACGGGTGATAATGGTATACGAGCAGATGCCCACACCAAGGTACGTCATTGGGTTTGGTTCCTGCACCGTAAACGGTGGAATATACTGGGATTCCTATAACGTAATCAAAAACCTGGATCTCTACATCCCCGTGGATCTGTACATTTTCGGTTGCATGCCCAGGCCAGAGTCCATCATAAATGCTTTCAATAAATTAAGAGATATGATAGACCGCGGTGAAGCCAATGGGTGGAAAAAATACATCGAAAACTATGATTGGTATAAACAAAACCAGGCGAAACTTTTTGATACAAACAAATGGAGTGTCAAAAAATGAATTTTGAAGAAAAAATTAAAAGGGACTTAGAGGGTATTCTCCTTGAAAAAGGGCAGATATGGATCCAATCACCCAAGCGGGTTTACGCCAGAGTTCCCAAAAATCTCGTCCTACCAATTCTTGCATTCCTCAAGTCTATAGGTTTCCATCAGCTTTCCGCGATAACATGCGTTGACTGGATTGATAAAGAAAAATTTGAACTCGTATATAATTTATTTAACTTCTTTGATGGGGCAGTCCATGTCTTTATCAAAACGGAACTTGAAAGGGATAAAGACACGATGCCCACAGCAACCCAGATCTATCCAATGGCCTTTGACTACGAAAGAGAAATCCACGAAATGTTCGGGATTGTTTTTGAAGGACACCCAAGACTGGATGCTTTCATCCTCGAAGACTGGGACGGACCTCCACCCATGAGAAAGGATTTCGACACAGCGCTATACGTAAAGGAAAAATACGGAGTGGAAGATCTGACAGAAAAGTTAACCCGAAGGCTTGATGTCCATTATTTGGAGGTCAAAAATGAGTAAAATTAGAGAATTCGACTTTGAATACTTTATAGGACCGGCTCACCCTGGTGTTACGGGTAACATGAACTACCACATCTGGGCAGAAGGAGATACTATAATCAAAATCGAGCCAAATTTGGGGTACCTTCACAGAGCTTTTGAGAAACTTGTTGAAAGGAGGCCGTGGATTAAAAACTTCCCTCTGATACCAAGAATTTGCGTACCAGACCCGGATGTGAATGAAGTCCTCTATGCTATGGCAATAGAAAAACTTATGGGCATTCAAGCACCTCCAAGGGCTCAATATCTTAGAGTATTTATGTTGGAGATGTCAAGGATGGCTTCTTATCTCTTCTACTTCGGTGGCGTCGGAGGGACTCTTGGTCT
The DNA here is from genome assembly GCA_039803305.1 of Caldifarciminota bacterium. Classification (GTDB taxonomy): domain Bacteria; phylum Hydrothermota; class Hydrothermia; order UBA1063; family UBA1063; genus UBA1063. Next base: position 21,145 of record JBDRYG010000018.1, on the reverse strand, counting down.
TTACACGATACCTAACTGGACAATTGCCGATAGGGATCTTATTCTCGATAGGTTTGAAGAAATCTCAGGGCACCGTATCTATCATATTTATCAGACTATAGGTGGTGTTAGAAGGGACCTTCCTGACTCTGAGTATAAGAACAGGGTTTTAAAACTTATGGATTACCTTGAGAATAGATTAAAAGACTACGATAAACTTTTCTTTGAACATCCTATTTTCAAAAAGAGAACCAAGGGTGTTGGTATAGTGGACAAAGAAACTGCCTTAAAATTCAGTGTAACTGGCCCGAATCTTCGCGCAGCCGGAGTCCCCTACGATGTAAGAAAAGCTGAGCCGTATCTCGTATATGATATACTTGACTTCAAGGTTCCCAATGAATTCAAAGAGGGTGATATATATTCCAGAGTAATGCAAAGAAGACTTGAGTTTGAAGAATCTATTAAATTAGTTAGACAGGTTATGGAAAACCTTCCTGATGGACCCGTCAACGTAAAACTAAGAAATCCTTTTGAAATTCAGGTACCTCCTGGGGAAGTGTATGTAAAAGTAGAATCTTCAAAGGGAGAATACGGATTTTACCTCGTATCTGATGGTGGATACAAACCCTATAGAATGCATGTGAGGGGACCAAGCTTCTCCCACGGACTTCAGCTTGTGAGGCATATTGGACCTGGAACAAATATCGCGGATATACCAGTAGTACTTTTCAGTCTTGACATATGCCCACCAGATGCAGAAAGGTAGGTGTGACATGAACATAAACTTCAAATTTTTAGATGCTTTAAAGTTTTTAGTCCAGAAGCCAATTACTGTAAGGGTTCCGTACGAAAAGAAGGAACCCGCGAAGAGATATAGGGGTATTCATTCCAATGACTGGGAACTTTGCGTAGGTTGTGGAAATTGTGCAAAAATTTGTACATGCCAGGCTATCGAAATGGTGGAGATTCCTAACCTTCCTGATAAACTCGGAGATACTAAGCTAAGACCAAAAGTTGATTACGGAAGATGCAGTTACTGCGCTCAATGTGTAGATGTTTGTCCTACAGGATCACTGAAGCTCACAAACTATTATGATATAGTAACCCCCGACAAAGAGAAATTTGTTATTATTCCGACTAAGGAAATGGATACTGGTCCTGGGACAGGCTGGGAGTTTAATCCCGAATCCCATTACCTCGACTATAATCGTGTCGAGATGAGAGAGAGAAATCCGAAAGAAAGGACTAAAGATTTTGACTGGGTACTTCAAGGATTCAACCCTCAAGAGGCTTATACCGAGTCATTCCGATGCTTAGGTTGCGCTGTATGTGTACAGGGTTGTCCTACCGAGATGTTCATCCCTGAGTATATTGCTCAAATAAGGAAAGGAGACTACAATAAAGCACTTGAATGGATGAATATCAATAACCCCCTTGCAGAAGTGTGTGGAATTGTGTGTACCCACAGATGCGAAAATGCCTGCGTATACTCAAAACGAGGAGCACCTATTCAGATAAGATATCTTAAGGGTTTTGCTACAGATCAAATAGACGTTTATGAAACAATACTCGGCATAGCTAAAGAAAGGGGTAAAGGAAAAGTTGCGGTTATCGGTGCAGGTCCAGCAGGACTTAGCTGTGCATATTATCTAAGAAAAGAAGGTTTTGACGTGACAATTTTTGAAGCAAATCCTAAGCCTGGAGGTATGCTAAGATACGGTATTCCAAGATATAGACTGCCCGAAAAGGTCCTTGCTAAAGAAATCGACTATATCATCAAAAACGGAGTAGAAATAAGGTATAATTCAAAAGTAGGCAAGGATGTTGATCTCGAGAAGCTACTCAAAGACTACGATGCCGTGTTCCTCGGAATTGGTTTTCAAGTTGGGCAGAAGATGGGGATACCGGGAGAAGACAATGAAGGCGTTTATGAAGCGGTCAACTTCCTTAGAAGAATTAGCGAAGGGGAAAAGATAAGTGTAGGAGAGAGGGTTCTTGTTGTCGGAGGCGGAGATGTTGCCATGGACTCAGCCCGAACAGCGTTGAGACTTGGGGCCACTGAAGTGATAATCTCTTACAGGAGACGCGTTGAGGATATGCCAGCATCAAAGGAAGAAATCCACGAAGCCATTGACGAAGGCGTAGAAATCAGGAGCCAGACTCTACCCGTTAAAATTGAGAGAACAGGGAATGGACTTATTGTGAAATGGGTAGAAACAGAGATGGTAAAAACGGAAGGAAGAAGACCTGAGCCAGTTCCAAAAATGGATAAAGTCCACGAATGGAAAGTAGATACGGTGATAATGGCAATAGGACAAAAACCTGACTTCTCGGTTATCCCGGATTCTATAAAATTAAGACTTAAATTTGATAGAAGTGGCAACCGTATTATCGTAAACCAAGACATGATGACTGACTACCCCGGCCTTTTTGCAGGTGGCGATATAGTTAACCGACGGGCGGACGCCATAAGTGCTATAGCCGACGGAAGGAAAGCTGCATACAGGATAATATCGTATATTGTTAGAAAAGCAGTAAGCAAGTAAAAAATAACATAGCTACCGGCAGGCTTTAATACCTACCGGGAGCTATACTTCATATTCAAGATTTGTAAATCTGTTCTGTCAGCGCTTGTATTTCCGCTTTAGAATCTCTTTGAGCTTGTCAACCTCATATGGTTCCAGTTCATGAATCCCCGCAACTGTGCATTTTCTACTTTTAACCCAATTAAAAACATAAACATAGAACACCCTTAAAATATTTTCCTGTTTGCAGGCTACAGCAAACACATGAAATTTCAAATCTTCTGTTGCATTTTCTGAAAGGACTTCTTCGAAAGCTGTACTATCGGGAGAAAAATAAAATATCTTTTTGTGTATTTTCTTTAAACTGTCCTCAATACTTCCTATATAGGATTTCTCCAGTATATCAAGCTCTTTTACTTTGTCAATGTTCTTGTAAAACAAAGCATAATACGAAAAAACCTTAGCCACGGCTTCGGGGTTGTAACGCCAGGAATCATCTCCTTGCCCGGACTGAGCCCATACTCTACCAACCAACAGGTGTAAAGATATGAGCAAGAAAACAAGCCTCCTCATAGACCCCATAAGTTTGGTTTTACTCAAATGACCCTCCCTTTATTATTTTTGTCGCATGTCCCATATTACGGTTAAAAGGTCCCCAACTTCAAGAGGTTTAAGTTCGTGGACTGCTGACACAAGACATATACCTTCCTTGAGATACTTTAGAGGATATACATAAAAATACTTGACATCTTCTTCATAACACAGTACAACTGCAACCATGTGGAGTTCCTGGTTTTCCGAAACTTTCCTAGATAAAATATCCATAGTTATAATACTTTTGGGCATTTTACTCAGAAGAGCTATTTTGTCATTTCTTTTTATAACATTCACGCTGTCTTCAACCGACTTCTTAAGACCCTCCAAAATTAAAGTAGGCTTTACCACTTCCTCAAATAAGTTAAAGTAGAAGGTCCCCAAGATGAAAAACCTTGCTACATATTCGGGATTTTGAAGTTGTAACTCGTCTGTTTTATCACTTTGTGCCCCTAACGGGACTAAGCCTGTGAGTAGAGTGAACACAAGGGTTATTAGTATTGTAAGAAACCTTTTCATATAACCTCCTTTATCCCGGGGCAAGCAAACAACAGCAAAGGCATTATAAAGCATATTTAAATTCATTTTGCTGCTATTTGCACCCCAGAAAACATCTTTTTAAACTCAACTTTCTTTATTAACTTTAAAACACGAACTTTTTGTAGAACAACACAACATTAACTAACTATTTTTGCTCTCAAGGAACAGGTATAATTCTTTAAGATCCCTTTGGGTTATCTGATAAAAACTTATGACAATATACCTGCTAATGTCGTGAAACTTAGTAACATAAAAAGAATTTCGCATCGTCACCAAACTCCACAACGGCTCCTATCTCGTGTGGTGTTACCCCTTCCTGAACCGCTTCACACATAACCTTAACAGGCAAAGTCTTTGAAAACCTTTTTCAAAAACCCTTGATTCGTCTTTTTTCTGAAGTATTTTCATGCTATCTTCCATATCAGGGATTGCATCTTTAGAAATAATCTCGGTATCATTAAGTTCTTGAAATTTATCAGAAACAAAGGTTAAGATTACAAAGGCCCCTGGCACCATACTCCGGGTCATCAAGTCTTACTTAGCCCTCATCTACGGCTCTCACTGATGTTATTGAGAGAATTAGCGCCGCTATTACAGCTGCAAATGTAAACTTTTTTATTTCCCCCTCTAGGTAATAAAAGGTATCAATCGGAGAAATGCGGAACCTCCTCTATATTACCAGGATAGTAAAAACTCCAAACCAGGCTTTTATGCTACTTCTCTTCCTGCAGCATCTGGTAAAGTTCTACAATCTCTTCCTTTGTTAGTTCATGAACAGCCGTAATCATACACATACCTTTCTTGACAAGATTGAGAACAAAAACATAAAACACTTTTGCGTCATTTTCATAAGACAATAGGGTTGCAATCACATGAATTTTTGCGTCTTCAGAGACTTCTTGCGAATAAACTTCTTCTGCCAGTAGCTGTTGAGGCTTTGTACCTAAGAGCTTAGCCTTATCATTTTTCCTTATTAACTTCACACTATCTTCAACGCTCTTTAAGAAATCATCCCATATGAGTCCCGTCTTTTTTAATTCATCAAAGGCATCAGCAACAAAAGTTAAAGTTACGAACAGTTTGGCCACATATACTGGATCATCGAGTCTTACATCGTCACTTTCTTTCGTCTGGGCCTTAACAGGGCTGGCCGACAAAAAGAATACTGCCACCGCCATGAGTGCTACAAGTCTTTTCATAATTACCTCCCTTTTTTGAGGGAATAGTAAACGGTGGCATTAAAGAAGTTAGAGAAACTTCAATTTAACACCATCATTTACTATTTCCTGTTTTTTAAAATTTTAAACTCTATAGAAACCTAAATCAAGTTGAATTCTTAAAGTAGTTGCGCCACATAGCTTTATACCTTTCAGAGCGGATTTCAGGAGGTATGTAGTTAAGGCTAAGAAGATCAAAAATCTCTTCTTCTTTCACACTAATAAGTTCCCCGGAATTCCTCTCAAAAAGGCCATACTGGTTTAGAAGAAACCCCTTATTTCGAGCAATGCTGCGAATCCAGATGTTAAATACACCAGAGCCTGTGAGGTACATAGCAAAGGTTTCCCAGGCGTATTCTTTTTCTGCAGGAATGCAGTAGATTTCAAGTCTACCATAATACGGCCGGTTTTTTAACAGACTCCTGATAACCTCACAATCTTTTTCATGGGCAAGGATATCCAAATCTCCTATGGTTTCCTCGCGCCTTATATAAGACCCATAAACTCCAAACCTTATACCCCTTTGCTTAAGAACAGCCTCAATGTCTTTTACTATTTTCCTTGCTTCCTCTAAGGTAATTCTTTCCTTAACCTTTGCCATCGGGCTCCTTTTTCATCTAGACTTTCATCGTAATTTTAAACATCTTCTTACCATAGTTTAAACACAACGAAGGTGCAAATGTTCGTGAAATATTTATTTATTACGAACTTTTCGAGCACCAATAATAGTCCCTCTCTATATGTTGAACCCGAAAAAAGTTCAAATTCTGACATAGAAAAGATTTTAAGCCTTAAAAAAGACAGATCAAAGGGGTGTTTCTAAGTTCAAGCTAGGAATATTGACAGACCGAGTGCCATTCAGAATAATTATACTGACTGTCAGTCTAAAAATGAATACAGGAAGCCAAACTAAAGAAAAAATACTTACAGAAGCGATAAAGCTCTTTTACCAGAAGGGTTTCGAAAACACCACCATAGAGGATATTCAAAAGGGTGCCGGTATTGCCAGAGGATCCATCTATTACCATTTCACCTCAAAAGTAGATATTCTTGAAGCCATTGCGGACAGAATGGCAGAACAGATTATAAAAGTTCTAAACCCCCTGGTGTATGGGGAGAAGAGTTTTACCGAAAAGCTTCACGCTTTCTTTGAAACCAGCATTAACATTAAGATGGAGAAGTTCAAACGCGAAATTCTATTCTATCTTGATTTTTTAAAAAACCGAAAAAACTACTTTTTCCACTATAAAATAGTTGAAAAATACCGAAACATAATCTCAGAAATGCTCGGTAAAATCCTGGAAGAGGGCATACAAGAAGGCGTCATCCGTATTGCAAATCCTGACATTTACGCAAAGCTTCTGACGGAAATACTCATCTTTTTTAGCGAAGAGCTTACCGATGTTATTCTAAAAGCACAACATAAAGATGATGCACTTCGCGAGATTGAGAACATTGTTAGGGTATACAATGAATCATTAAGTAAAATTCTTGACATAAGTCAAGAACAATTAAGAATCGGGATGATACTTGAGAAAGCTAATGAGATAATTGAACTTTATCTTGAAAAGAAGGGGGTAAAATGAACCTCGTAGAACTTAAAAATGTGGAGAAAGTTTATGTAACTGGAAAGATCTCGGTAAAAGCTTTAAAAGGGGTAAACCTGGGCGTGGAAAAGGGTGAATTTACAGCCGTTGTGGGTCCCTCAGGATCCGGGAAAACAACCCTTCTCAACATCATTGGATGCATTGATAAACCCACATCAGGCGAGATATTAATGGAAGGCAATTTGCTTACAGAAAAATCTCCGGAAGAACTGGCAAAGCTAAGAAGACATTACTTCGGGTTTATCTTTCAGAGTTTTAACCTCATACCTGTGCTAAATGTTTATGAAAATGTTGAACTCGCATTAAACCTCAAATACCCCAACCTGTCTAGAAAAGAAAAGGAGAAAAAAATACTTGAAATTCTAGAATTAGTAGGACTTATGGACAGAAAAGATTTAAGACCCCTTGAGCTCTCAGGGGGCGAACAGCAAAGGGTTTCAATTGCAAGGGCGCTGGTTAAGGATCCGGAATTCGTTCTCGCAGACGAGCCAACGGCAAACTTAGACTCAGAAACAGGTAAAAACATAATAAATCTCATGCGCGAATTAAATGAGAAAAAAGGTGTCACTTTTATATTCTCCACCCATGATCCCATGATCATGCAGTATGCAAAACGTGTAATAAAGCTTAGAGACGGAAAAATCGAGGAGTAAAACATGATAAAAACCGCTATTAGAAATCTTTTCAGACATAAGAGAAGAACCATTCTTACCTTCTCTATTCTCAGCGTGGGAATAATCTATTATATTGTTCTCCAGGGAATGCTGGACGGATTTGAGTTTGAATCCACAAAAAATTTCATTTACCTTGAGTCCGGCCATCTTAAACTTACATCTCAAGACTACAATCCTGAGACCCTTGAGGGCTATATAACGAATTTCGAAGAGATTGAGAAGAATTTAAAAGAATTCCCTTTTGTTAAGGGTATAGCTCCACGATTGAAGCTCATCGGGACTCTGGACAACGGTATTGATGATTACCCGGTAATGATTGTAGGGGTAGACCCTGAGAAGGACAAAACAGTTTTTCATTTAAATAAATATGTTAAAGGGAGTCAGATTACATCCAGGGGTATATGGATAGGAACTGTCGTAGCAGATAAATTCAAGGTTAAAGAAGGTGATTATCTATATCTGACATTTAAAGGTAAAAAGGGCAACATTGTTTCTCAGGAATTAGAGGTCCGGGGAATTATTGATTGCCCAAGTTTCATTAACAATAACCTTCTCGTTTATGTCGATCTCAATACATTAAGGGAACTTAGTGGATTTGAAAATGAATTATCGGAAATTTCACTGCTCACAACAAATTATAACCAGAGTTTCCATTACAAAGCAAAACTCGCGGAAAAGATTCATGATATCAAAATTTCCACATGGCAGGAAGAAGGAGCCGATTTTCTCTCTATAAGCCAAGCGAAAAAAGCTGCACAGTATGTGCTTATCTTCTTTATCATTCTGATAGGAATAATAGGGACAACAAATACTTTGCTAATTGCGGTATTTGAGAGAATCCGCGAAATTGGTACCATGAAGGCTATCGGGATGACTGATAGCGAGATTATGAAACTTTTCATTACTGAGGGACTTTTAATTGGTATATCTGGCTCTCTTTTTGGGGTTTTGTTTGGTGTACTTTTGAACTACTATTTTGTTACTTATGGAACAAACTGGTCTGCATTGTTACCTAAGGATATGAACTGGGGATACAGGGTTTCGGGAATCATCAAAAGTTCATGGAATATTACAAGTATTTGGGTCTCCATGCTACTAGGTCCAATATCTACCTTCATAGCAAGTTACATCCCTGCAAAAAGAGCTAAAAACTTAACACCGGCGGAGTGTTTGAGATGGACATAATAAAACTCGCTATAAGAAACATTTTCAGGAATAAGAGGAGAAGCATCTTAACAGCCCTTTCTCTTTCCGTAGCAGGCTTTGTAATCGTTGCCCTTCACGGGTACATAAAAGGGGTTTTGAATACATCACGGGATATGGTGATCAAACTGGATACAGGGCATGTGCTGATTACCACTGAGGGCTACTTCGAACGAAGGATCTTTCTACCACAGGATGAATACATGGGGGATACAGAAGAAATAGAAAATACCCTTAAAAACTCTAAATACGTAGAATTTTACACGGGTAGAATAAAAGCAGGTGGAATGATATTTACAAAAAGCGGAACAAATAAGAATGTAATGATAATGGGCATTGAACCTGAAAAGGAGAAAAACAACATCCAAATCCAAGAGAAAAGTGTGATAGATGGAACATATGACCTTTCAAAAGGGTGCGTCGTGGGTAGAGACCTTGCAAAGTCCTTGAAACTCAAAGCAGGTGATACTCTCATAATATTGTCAAGAAGTGTAGTTGGAGGAGTTTCAGCTATAAAAATCCCAATAGCCGGTATAGTAAGACTGGGTTACACAACTTTCGATAAAAACCTTCTTCTTCTGTCTTTAGAGGATGCGAGAAAATTACTGAAAACAACCTCTGGTTATCATGAGATATTGGTTTTCTTAAAAAGTGAAAAGTATATCAGCAGCTTTTTAAAATCCTTAAAATTACCAGAAGGAACGGTAGCTAACTCTTACACATTTGTGCTTGGTACATTCGCCTTCTTCTATAAATTCGCCGATATATTCTACATGGGAATATACATACTAATAACCTTACTTGCTGCTTTTGCCATAGTCAACACTATGACCGTTGCTGTGTTCGAGCGTATGAGAGAAATCGGAACCCTTAAATCCATTGGTATGACTGATCAAGAGATTTTCAACCTTTTCGGTATGGAAGGAACATTAATTGGGGCTGCCGGGGGATTTGTGGGAACACTTTGCGGGCTCCTCTTTAATTTTATACTAAAGATTAAAGGAATGAATTTTGAAGATATGATTAAAACTTTTGACTTTCCATTTCCTTATGTGGTAAGGCCTAGTACGAATATCGGAATTGTTATCCTAGCTTTTGGGCTTGTAACAATTATATCTTTTGCCACCAGCGTACTTCCCGCCATGCAAGCAAAGAAATTAACCCCCCAAGAGGCCCTCAGACAGATTTAGAATTCTTACACTTTAAAAAATTAAGTTTCTGCATATACACTGTCTAAAGTGAAACAATTTCTTCAACCATATATCCAATTTTATCAAGCTTTCTTATAACCTGGTCAAGGTTTTCTGTTTCAATGATAACTTCTTTATCCTCAATACTCACCTCAAACTTCCGTTCACCAAGCTCTTCAAGAGCTCTTGAAATCCTTAATTTACAATGGTTACACATAATTCCAGGAATTTTTAGCAAATACTTAGCCATAAAACCCTCCTTTACTCAAAGGATTTTAATCTTAAAGAATTTAAGGTTACTGTTATTGAGCTTAATGCCATTGCCATTTCCGCAATAGCTGGGTGCAAAAAACCCAGCATCGCAACTGGAATTGCAATGATGTTATAAAAAAACGAAAAAATCAGATTTTCTTTTATTGAAGCAAAGGTCGCCTTAGAAATTTTGACTGCTTCCACCACCTTAGAAAGTCCACCCTTCACAATAATGATATCCGCATTATCCACTGCAAGATCACTGCCGGTACCCATGGCAATCCCTATATCTGCGCTTTTCAGAGCCGCAGCATCATTTATGCCGTCACCCACCATTAAAACTTTGTGTCCTTTGCTTTGAAATTCTCTAACGATGTTTAATTTTTCCTCAGGTTTGGAATTTGCATATACTATTTCTATACCTACCTGGCTTGCAATGTAATTTGCTGCACCTTCATTATCTCCTGTGACCATTACTGCTTTAATCCCCATCTGTTCCAAATCCTTTATCGCTACTTTAGAATCCTCTTTTAAAGGGTCATGTACACAAAAATATCCTAGTTCGGTGCCATTTTTCCTCACTTCTACTATTCCATATCCCGAGTTTGTTAATTTAGCGTACCGAAGTAAATCTCGGGGTTTCCCTATAAAATATTCATCATTTTGTATTTTCGCATATACACCCTCTCCTGGAGATTCTTTAAACTCAACAACCTCAAATAAATCCTTGAGGTTTCGATTAGTTAATGTTTTCAAATACTCTACGATAGTCTTTGCAAGCGGATGGTTTGATAAACTTTCTATTGCAATTACTTTTTCAAACTCAGCTTCGGGCACATTACAGAATAAAACTTCTGGCTTTCCATAGGTAATGGTGCCAGTCTTATCCAATATCGCGTATCTTACCTCTTTGATCGTCTGTATCGCTTCAGCATTGCGGATAAGTAGACCCTTTCTGGCAGCGATGGAAGTTCCCACCACCAACGCCATGGGGGTCGCAAGTCCCAGAGCACATGGACATGCAATAACAACCGTGGAAATAAACACATAGATAGAGAAAGAAATTTTGTCGGAAAAATGAGGTACCCAGGGAAGTTTACTTGAAAGTGCCTTTATGAAGTAAAGTTTATCATAACCGAAATACCAGAGGAAACCACTTATTATCGCTAAAGAAATAACAGCAGGGACAAAAAAATTCGTAATTTTATCCGCTAAAGCTTGTATTGGCACTTTCGCCCCTTGAGCCTCTTCAATTAGGGCTAACATTTTGGATAAAAATGAGTCTTTACCAACCTTTGTAACCTGTATTTCCAGAGCACCTGTAAGATTTAGCGTACCTCCAAGAACCTCATCACCTGCTTTTTTTATTACTGGAATTGGTTCGCCAGTTATCATGGACATATCAACACTGCTTATTCCTTTTAAGACGATCCCATCAACGGGAATTCTTTCTCCAGGCTTAACCAATACAATAAAGCCTTCTTTAACTGCCTCAACCGGCATTAAAAATTCTCCGTCCTCGGTAAGAACTGTAGCTTCTTTTGCCTGGAGTGCCAAAAGTGCTTTTACATGTTTTGAAGCTTTATCCCTGAGGTTAGATTCTATGTACCTTCCCACCAAATGAAGGGTGATAATCATAGAGCCAATAATTCCGAAGGAATGCACAGGTATTCCCAGGATCGATAGTACAGATGAAAGCCATGCAGTAGAAGAGCCAAAGAAAATTAACGTGTCCATGTTAAAATGCTTATGTAACAATGCAATCAATGCGCCTTTAATTACATCACGTCCAGAAAAAAATATCACTATCCCTGCCAGGATAGGTTCAAGCCATTCAAAATAATGCATTTTTTCGTTTTTCATGTAAACAAACATCAGAATCATCAGAGGAAGTGTAAATATCAATGCCAGTATCATTGAGGCTCTCAAGCGTTTTATGCGCTTTTCCTCTAATCCATCTATAGAGTCTTGGACCACACCATATCCTACATCTTCAACAGCCTTAATCAATAACTTTTCATCAACGGGTTTATCAAGTACCACAAAAGCCGTGCTTGTAGCAAGATTTACCGCTGCAAATCTAACTCCATCTACTTTCGAAAGGGATTTCTCAACAATATTTGCACAGTTAACGCAGGTCATACCACTTATTCGTAATGTCTTTTTATCTTTCATGTTCCACTCCATTTAGAAATTTTAACTTCTTTGACAAGGACACCCAAGAAAATATAGTTATTCCATTCCATCGTTGACATTTCGAACCATTTAGAAAACACTCTTTGAAAATGAACAAACACAATAAGTACCTTAAAAAATTTGTGAGTTTTTTCAATGCAACAATATTATAATTTGATTACACCAACAAAGGGGGTTTGAAATGTGGTTATTTTTGCTGTTATGCGTCACCCCTCCCGATACAGTAAAAATTTTAGACAGAATAAGAGAGAATTTACGCTATGAAACATCACAGTTCACAGCACAAATCGAAATAAAGAAGGGCAAACGAGTACTAACTAAATCCTTCACCGGATTTAGCCGCGGAAACGATTTTTATATAGAATTCACAAACCCAGAAGACAAAGGTGTGAAGTACTTGAGGTTAAAGAAGGACTTATATATATATTTGCCGGACATCGATGACGTGGTGAGGATGTCAGGTGATATGTTAAAACAGTCCTTCATGGGAAGTGATCTATCTTATGAAGACCTTATGCAAGAAGACCCACTTAAATACTATAAAGTAACAAGTCTTTCGGATACCATAATAGAGGGCTCTACATATACAATACTCGAACTTTTGGATACCACTGCTACAGCACCATATTACAGAGTAAGAATGATTGTAGATGTAGATAGGTATATCTGGCTTAAAGAGGAACTTTATACCAAAAGTGGCAGAAAGATAAAAGAGTTAGAAGCACTCAATTATAGAAAAATCAAGGGAAAGCTTTATCCCGTTGAGACTATTATTAGAGACTTGCGTATTAAAGATTCTTACACAAAATTTATACTGAAAGATGTAGATTTTGAAATCGCCGTTCCGGCGAACCTATTTCGTATTGAAAGTCTAAAACGATGAACTTTTTCACGCTGGTTTTCCTGACAAGTTTAAAAGCTTCCTTAGACATTTTTGGACATGTGGACATCAAAACTAGAGACTACCAGTACCTTTTAAAACCCGAATTAATTGGAAACTTTAAGCTTAACAGTATGAGAGGATATTTTGACATAGGTTACCCAGTAATGGCCGGAAAATTTGCCTCAAGAAGAGAATTTAAGATCTATCAGGCATACATTAAGTTTCAGGGAGACTTTTGGGAATCAAAATTAGGAAAAATTCTTTTCATCCCGGGCTTCCCGGGGCTGTTTAACCCATTTTACACAAATTTTAACATAGAGACTATAGCTACATCCCTAGAAGGAGAACAAGGATTTTTCTTAAGGGCATCGACTCCGGTATTAACTTCAGTGACTTTCATTACTTTTAACAAGTTACCTAGCGAGCCGGATATGACTTTTCAGCTTACCAAAAGTATCGGGCGCTTTGATTTAGGATTCTATTCTAACTGGAGTAATGGTCTTACCCCCGGTATTTTCGCAGGGTACTATGGTAAATTTACCTCAAAAGCACAACTTTTAAAGCAGGACGGCACATTTAAATCCCTCGTGCAGATAGAATTTAAACTCCAAAAATTATTAACCTCAGCCTGGTTCTACTATTCTGGTTCTCGAGAGATATTACCCACCACCGGCTCCCCGTTACCAACAGGGAAAATCATGGCATTAGAATTTAGATTTCCTGAAAAAATTTTTGAAATTCCATACATTTTAATATCTTACGACTTCGACAACAAGGGTTTAATTACTCTCTTTGATATACGCTTTTTTATAAAAAACACCATATCCACAGAGTCAGGAATTTCACTTTTAAAAAACAGTCAAAGTACTCAAACTTCTATTTACGCTGGCCTAAAATTAGTTAAGGGGTTTTAGCTGAGTTTTCCGGAGAACAAGATACTTTTATCTGGTCCAATTATACAAATGGACTCCTTTGCCTTCTTTGCCATGGAAAGTGCAAGATCAGCTAAAGAATAGTAAAACATCTGCTCCTGGGCAATATCATTTTCTTTAATAATCACACACCCAACAGAGAAAGTAATTTTAGGTTCAATTGCATTTTGAGCATCGAAGAAATCTTTTTGTGCAGATTTAAAAGCATTTACTATTCTTTGATGGTCAGACACATCCAAAAGCAATACTCCAAACTCATCGCCACCTACTCTTCCTATAATATCAGTAGCCCTGAACTTATGAAGAAGGACCTGCCCAAAATCCTTAAGTAGCTCATCACCTGTTGGATGACCGTTAAAATCATTTACTAATTTAAAATTATCAAGATCAAGCATACAAAAGGTTAAGGAAGAAATGCTGGTCCCGACATTTTTCAGTTGCACATTGAAGGCAGTCATGAAAGAATTTCTATTGGTTACACCTGTTAATCCATCTGTTTCTGCTAATTGTTTAAGTAACACATTATTAAGAAAATTGTTTCGCTCCAGCCTTTCAAGGATATAGGAGACTGTTGCTCCTGTAATACCAGCTCCCCATAAGAAGAAGTTATTATTAATAAAAACCGCCATGGGTAGGGGGTTAATAAGCCTGCTAACCACCTGAAACAGCGCGAGAAGTACTATTCCGTTTACCAGTGAATAGAAAAACCTGAGCCTCAGGAAAGTAAAATTGAAAATTAGAACAAGCATTAACCCCTGAGAGTAAAGATACAAGGATGGCGGGCTTATCACCGACAGCATCCAGAGTATCCCTATTCCACCCACAAAGACGACGACAGAGATAATTTCTTGAAGATATTTCATCCCAATCTTTGTAAAAGTAAGGGAAAAACCCAGAAAAATAAATGGAATTACGAAGAAAAATCTGATCTTCCAGATATAATCCTTGAGGTCACCAACTATCACTGAATCGAGAAGGGCAAAAATAGCATACAAAACAGCACCAAAGATTAAAGCAACACGCACCTGCACCACTGATTTTGTGTTATAAGACTCTCGAAAAGCCTTCTCGAGTAAACCGTCCTTAAATCTCATTCCCAACCCTTAATAATAATAAGCTTATTTTGGGTTTATAGCAAGAGAGAAAATTTCCAAATGTTTACTTTTCAACTCATCAAATCTATTATTATCAATGAATTCGCAGGAAAGTAGGGGGAGGTGGTTTATGAAGTTCAACGATCCTCTCAAAAGTAAGGAACTCGAATTTCAGATTGTGCCTATTGACAAGCTCAAAGTCATCTCACACCAGAGAAAGCCCAGTAGTTACCACGTTAATCACCTAATTCTATCAATGGAAAGATTGGGTTTCATAGTGCCACCTGTTGTTGTAAAAAACCCTCAGAAGGATGACGAGTTTCTAATACTTGATGGGCAGCATCGGTTTCTGGCTGCTCAAAAACTTGGACTCAAAGAACTTCCTGTAATTATAGTTCCTCAGGAATATATGAATTTAATGATGAACTTTAACATAGAGAAAGAACTCAACATAAGAGAAAAGGCATATGTTGCACTCCAGCTCTATAGAGAAATATTAGACGAAAAACCCGATATTCTTGAAGCAGATCCTCTTCTATCTGACTCTATCGAAAAGGCATATTATGTAACTTTGGGGCTTTCATACGAAAAGGCTGATAAACTCGCTGGTAGTGCCTTCGAAAACATCCTAAAGAAGTGCGATTTTTTCTTGGATATACCTCTTACAAACGCGATAAGTGTGAGAGAGAAGCGAGCAGATAGAATCCTGAGAATAAATGAGGGATTAAGAGAAATTGCAGCGAGATTAAAGGAAATAGGTAAATGGCACCCATATGTATACAATCAAATCCTTAGTTGGGCAAATCCATATAAAAGAAAAAGATTACCAGTAGACTTTGAAGATATTTTCCCTCAAATTGAAGAAAATATAGAAAAAGCAAAGGAATCCCCCGAACTTGTGCTTGAAGAAGTTCTGGAGGATTCCGAGGATTAAATTGGAACTATTTAGTTATATGTGTCCCGTAACCTTCGTAAAGGGCATCATGTGCCCTTTCTATTGAGGTAATAATAACTTCTTTCCCGCCATTTTCTAAGAAGTCAAAAGCCGCTTCGATCTTGGGACCCATTGAACCTTCTGGAAACTGACCTTCCTCGTAATATTTCCTCAACTCATCTACCTTAACATTGGTCAAAGCCTTCTGGTCAGGCTTACCAAAATTAATATACACATAGTCTACCTCTGTTAATATCATAAAGAGCGCTGCATCAATTTCCTTTCCGAGCAATGCCGAAGCCCTGTCTTTATCAATTACCGCCTCTACACCCCGCAATACCCCATCCTCCTCAACCACGGGTATTCCGCCACCACCTGAAGCAATAACTATTACCCCCTCATCCACAAGATCCTTTATTATATTGGCTTCTACAGTCTTCACGGGTTTCGGGGATGGCACGACAACCCGCCAACCTCTTCCTGCGTCTTCTTTCATAACCCAGCCGAATTTCTTCATAAGTTCTTCCGCTTCTTCTTTAGTAAAGAAATCCCCAATAGGCTTTGAAGGATTTTCAAAGGCAGGATCATTTTTGTCAACAACGACTTGGGTAACCAGAGCTACTACATCTTTCTTTACCTTATCTTCAAATAACTGCTTCCTTACAGCCCTGGAGATTACATAGCCAATCCATCCCTGGGTTTCAGCATTCAGTGCATCCAGGGGATAGGGTGGAAACTTTTCCCTTGAAATAATGTTCCTGAAGAACTCTACTCCTACCTGAGGACCATTACCATGGGTTATACAAATCTTGTATCCCTCCTCAGCAAGGGATACAACAGGTTTTATGACCTTACAGGCGTTATTGTACTGGTGTTCTATGGTAAAGGGCTCTCCTTTTCTTCTAAGGGCATTCCCTCCCAGGGCAATTATTATTCTATCCATCGCTACACCTCCTGTAAATGCAGACAGCTACTGCGTACTCTCTGTCATGGGAAATGCTTATATCGAGCTCCTTTTGCATTTCCCCTTTTATGAAAGCTGTTGGCCTTTTTTCTTTATTTAATATCACAATATCTTTAAGGGCAACACCGCTCAGATTCATAGCCTTTATTATTGCTTCCTTGGCAGCAAACTTGCCGGCAAGGCATTCTACCATAAATCTTTTACCAGCACAGTAATTCAATTCATCTCCTGCAAAAACTCTATTTAAAAAACGTTCTCCATACCTTTCAACTAAAAAAGAAAAACGCCTAATACTTACAATATCAACTCCGCAGAGATACATGTTAAAACGCGTAGTCTAAACTAAGCTGGAGAGTAAACACCCTCCTCTCATCGATGAAGGGTAAATAAATTATTTGTCCTTCCGAATTAACAATACCCCGCCCTTCAATACCCGTATGTGGGTATTGGGTCAGTTTCTCCCTGAATTTTAGCCTGATACCTAGCTTAGAAGAAATCTGATGTACAAATGAGATAAACCATTTCGTACCGTCTCCGTATAGGAAGTCTATCCCAACATCCTCAAAATGCCATAGTGAATAGCCATTAGTGGTCCAGACTACTGCGCCTGCCTTAAGGGATATGTTTTGAGCCATGTCTCTGTCTATGTAAAATGATAAAAACTGTCCATAAATGGATGTCCTGAAATCAATCCCTCTTTCAGTCAATCTCATAACAGTATTTCTGTATTCGGCAGTAAAGAAAGTTCCACCAAATGGAATCATAAACTGGAACGAATGCTCATTTAGGTCACTCTGAGATACGCCTAGGTATCTTGGGTTTGCTTTAACCTGATTCCGATAAGTATATCTAATCCTGAATTGATTTATGATTCTGTACTCCACCTGAAACTGTGCCCTTCTATTGTTCTGAAAATCAGACTTATCCCTCCATAAATCAACATAGACTCGTGGGAGTAGAAGGCGTGCGAAGGGTTGATACCTTAGTTCCACATAAATCCCCTGCTCGGGTTTTGGGAAGGGCAAGTTTCCAAGATTCGCATAAAGGGGATCAATTAACCTGTAGCTTCTTGTCAAAATTGTGTACCTAAAACGGGTATCCTCGTAGAATGGCCTTGAATAAGGGTTTGTGTAGTTAACATCGTAATCTCTGTAAAGCACGTTTAATGTGAGAATACTCTGCTGAATTCGTCCTCTCGCCACAAAAGCATCTCCACCTTTAAGTTCCTTTGCGTATTCAACTTCAATGGAAAAAGGATAAAGCACAGTCCTCCCTGAAACCTGGAAAAATCTTTTCTCTTTCCCACCAATCCAGTTAAAAACAGGGTCACTAAAATCTTCTCTGTCAAAGGGTATATCAAGAGACTGGAAATTTGCAAGCATAGGTCTTGAATATATAATTCTCATGCCAGAAAAGCCGATCTGAGTCCCGGGAAGTTTAGGGATTATTTCATATTTTATGTTAAAACCCTGAACTTTTTCATAAAACTTATTTCTGAAGGTAGATGGTATGAAATCACCATCGTAGTAAAAAACTAAATTCCCGTCTTTATCATCAATACCGTTTTTTGAAAGGTAGGAATGCCATATGGTTAGTTTTAATGGCCCTTTCAAACCTTCAATTGCACCCCCATAGAAAGCAAAAGCATCATACCTGGATAGATCCCCATATAATCCAAACACCCGATCTAACAGGCGAGATCTCCCTTCATCGCTGTTGTCCAGGAAAAGCCCCTGATCAAGTGTGATCCTATAGTGTCCTAAAATCGCCTTACTTAGTTCAATGCCTAGAGGCAATGTTATCTTTTCAATACCCAGAAAATACTTAGGCTCCGCCCTAGAGATATACGGATTATCGTAAAGTGAGAATCCAATTCTTGCTTTACCCCAGAGTGAACTATTAAACTTCAGCCTAATGTAAGGTTTAGGCTTTAACCTTGAAGCTTCTTCACTCTCAGTTCGTAATTGAGTATATAGCCAGATACTATCCTCCGTTGTCCAGCCTGCGGCATTAAGGCTTGTCCACAGATTAGCAGCAGTATCAGTAACCACCGTTGTAAGCTGTTCTATTCTTGACTCTATATCGCTGGTTTCTTCCTGATAAAGCTCAGAATGATGGCTAAGATTCAGAGTTAACCATCCCGTAAATGGGACCGGCCTGTAATCTCTAAACCCAACATATGGAAGGAGATTTCGGTAACCATAATAAGACAGCCCTGGAGTACGCCTTAAATGGGATGCTCTCTGGAATCCCAACATTCTGGCGCGCTTATATACTTGCGCTGCGTCAATCAAAGAAACTCCGTATATAGAGTAAAGTTCGTCAATGGATGCTTTATTGACATTAATGGGGGTTCTTAAAGCCGTCAACCAGTAGTCATATGCGCTTTCCATAGGGCTCTCTTCTGTCACAGTCCTTTCTCTAACATCCTGGGTATAATAAGAAAAATAAATATCCCTTTCTTTCCTGGAAAACATCACTCGCTCTTTAAGAAATTTTAAATCCGCGGCACTTATAAACGGAAGTCTGGCAAGTTCGTAAATGTTGTTAAACGGACCAAAAGTTTCCCTGTAATTATAAATTCTTATGACCTTTGTACTGTCTATTGGTAACGCATTTAATAATTCTTCTAATCTCGCAGAATTAATATCAATTTTATGTGTCCCCAGTAAGAAAAGATATAAAATCAAGCCAAAAGACACTATTACCTCCTGAATACTATGCCCAAAGAATGGGAGGGTGAAAGCTCAAAGTTCGTTGAAAAACTATAGTTAATTTTCAAGTTATTAAGCGGGTTTACCCCTATTCCGAAGGATGCTTTTTTTAAATCCTCACCGTAATTCAAACCACCCCTCAGGGTAAGGAGTCCTTTTGCTAAATCCACTTCTTCACCTAACATTAATGCTACAAGTGAATTTGGTGACATTCTAAATGTGATAAAGCTTTTGCTCAAACCCTGAACAGATATGTGAACTCCAGCGTCAAGATAGTAAGGCAGGTACTCACCTCTTATTCTGGTACGGGTTATATTTCTATAAAATACACCTGCACCTACAAAATCGGAAATTCTCGAGATTACTCCCAGATCTAGACCAGCAGTGAAATCTGTTCCAAACCTCGGTTCTTGAAATTTATAGAGATTAAGATTAGTCCCAAAAGACATGGGTCCAAAAATAGTTGCGTATGAAATCGTGTACAAACCCTCAGAGTATGCACCGGAGTAATCCCCTTCAATCTCCGTATAATATTCGTTGAGGCTTATGGCAAAATTTGAATATTTAATTCCAACAGAAATCAAATTTATTTCACCTAAACCTGAAGAACCATACGGCTTTTCATAAGACGCATAGAACTGAATCTTTTCCCCATCAAGCAAACCCGCAGGGTTTGAGTATAGACCTGAAATACCATAGCCCTTGCCAACAATGCTCTCCCCAAGGGCCCTCGCTTCGGGCGAAACACCGATATTCTCGTGGGAGGCTAATAAGAGACCAAAGAACAGAAAAATTAAAAGGTATCTATTCATAACAATCTCCTCATATGTTCATATCTCTCGTCGTAGAGCGGAAAACTGTCGCAAAGTTCCTGTACTTCACCCCTAACGCTTGCTATTACATTCTCATCATCAGGATTTTTCAAAACTTTGCTAATTAGCTTTCCAATTTTTACCATCTCGGGTTCTTTCATACCTCTTGTTGTTACTGCAGGTGTCCCAACTCTTATACCACTTGTGACAGTGGGCTTTTCAGGGTCAAAGGGTATAGTGTTTTTATTAACAGTGATACCCGCCCTTTCTAATGCCTTTTCGGCGATGTTTCCCGTAATTTTGAAAGGACGCAGGTCAACCAGCATAAGATGGTTATCAGTCCCACCAGTTACAAGCCTGAGCCCTTCTGAGACCAGTGTCTCTGCCAGAGTTTTTGCATTTTTTACAATCTGTTCCTGATATTTTCTAAACTCCTCAGTCATCGCCTCTTTCAATGCCACAGCCTTGGCAGCAATTACATGCATCAGAGGCCCACCCTGAGCACCCGGGAATACAGCTTTATCAATTTCTTTTGCAAACTCAGCTTTACACATTATCATTCCACCCCTTGGACCTCTGAGGGTTTTGTGAGTTGTGGTTGTTACAAAGTGTGCATACTGGATCGGTGAAGGATGAAGACCCGCAGCTACAAGCCCTGCAATATGGGCAATATCAGCCATAAAGTAAGCCCCAACTTCATCAGCAATTTCCCTAAATTTTTCCCACTCTATTATCCTGGGATAAGCTGAATAACCTGCAAGGATTATTTTGGGTTTATGTTCACGAGCAAGCTGGCGGACAAGGTCAAAATCAATTCTCTCTGTCTCGGGATGGA
>JBDRYG010000017.1:0-26368 GCA_039803305.1 Caldifarciminota bacterium | reverse complement strand
CCCTGCTAACCAAAAAACTATAACAGAGAGGGGGAAAAGGACAAAAAACTTTAATCTTCTCTTTTTATCAGAAATAGGTAGTGAATACCACTCCCTGACCTCTGACATAGTTAATCGTGATGGGCATGTCCATGCTCAAGTTCTTCTGGGGAAGCGTCCCTCACACTAACCACTTTTACATGAAAATGAACCCTATGACCCGCGAAAGGATGATTGAAATCAATTGTTACGTTACCATCTTTTACATCTTTGACATAAAATGGAATATCATTTCCTTCTTCAAAATGGGCATAATATTGCATGCCAACTTGAGGTACTTCATCGCCAAAGTATTCCTGGGGTATTACCTGAACAGCCTCCGGATCATATTCCCCAAAGGCATCTTCAGGTTCGAGAACCACATCCTTTTCTTCCCCAACTCCCATACCCATAATAGCTTCTTCGAGTTTGGGAAAAATTTCGCCGACCCCTGTTAAAAATACAAAAGGCTCGCCTTCAGTAGAATCAAGCACTTTCCCATCATCTAGGGTCATTACATATTCAATTCCCACTACTTTTTTAGGTTCAACTTGCATTAGATCCTCCTTAAGATTTTTATAATTATCATGTCAACTCTGTAAAATGTCAAAGGTTTAATCCTACTAGATTGAAGTCCACGGCACCGTCAGTTTGCTGATTCTTCAATTTACTTTGTATTTTTAAATTAATAAAACAGCGGTTGTTAGAGGTAAGTTCAGGGGTAAAAAGCTAAAAACAACTCCTGAAACTATTTGGCAGGGTATGATCTATTCGGAGAATTAGAGTGCAAGAAAAATGTTAAGTTTGATAGTGTGTAAATTCCAGATTATTATAAGTTTGTTATACTGGAAGAAAAGGTGAATATATGAGGCTTTACACGGTTCTTGAGGAAGTAGAAAAGGTAGTAAAAGGCCAAAGGGAGGTAATCACCGCTGTTTTTTCAGCTATACTTGCGGACGGACATATATTACTTGAAGGACCTACAGGTGTTGGCAAAACCACTATTGCTCTTACATTTTCAAGAATTCTCGGACTTTCTTTCAAAAGAATACAATTTACCAGTGACTTATTACCCTCAGATATCCTCGGCACTTTTATTTACAACTTTAAAACAGGAGAATTTTCCTTCAAAAAAGGACCGATTTTTTCAAACCTAATTTTAGTTGACGAGATAAACAGAGCATCCCCGAAAACACAAAGTGCTTTAATTGAAGTTATGGAAGAAAGGCAAGTTACAGTTGAAGGAACCACCTTTCCCCTTGAAAAACCTTTTCTTGTGATTGCTACCCAAAATCCAATTGATTATGCTGGGACATTCCCCTTACCAGTAACTCAATTAGATAGATTTCTGATTAAGGTAAATGTTGAATATCCAGCAAAAGAGGTAGAAAAAGAGATTCTTAAAACAGGTGATCCCAGAAAATTAATTGGTGAGTTAAAGGAAATTTTAAATAAAGACGAAGTGCTTGAACTTCAAAGAAAGGTTTCAACTATAGCTGTTGATGAATCGATCATAGATTATATCTCGGAAATCGTAACTGCTACAAGAAAAAATAACTTAATCAAGGAAGGTCTAAGCACCAGAGCTTCAATACATATTCTAAAGTGTGCTAAAGCAAGAGCTTTAATTCATGGTAGAGATTATGTGATTCCTGAAGATGTAAAGAGTATGTTTTTGTATGTTGCCCCGCATAGGATTATATGTGATATCCCGCAATGTGATACATATATTTTTCTCAAAGAGTTTATCGAAACTATACCTGTTCCCAGATAACATGAGAAAACTACGCCCATATGTATCTTATGTAAAGCTAAAAAAGTGGGGGCGTTACTATGCAATTCTTACACTCCTTGTCGGTTTTGCAGCGGTTAACTCTGGTAACAATCTTTTATATTTTTTTCTTGGCTCCCTCTTATCATTAATGGCCCTCTCTGGTTTTACAAGCTATCTCATACTCAAATCTATTTATGTAGAAATTTTACCACCAGAAGAATTATACGCAAGAAGTATCAACTATTTAAGAGTGAAGATTCGAAACCGAAGCTTTTTACCCCTTTTTCAAGTTTACGCTAGAAGAAGCGAGGCTGAGAAATTCAGGATCGATTTTGTGAACTCGAAATCTGAGGTAATTGGTTTATTACCATGCTACTTGGAAAGGCGAGGGCCTCAAAAAATTGAGATGCTCTTTATTGGAACTTCATTTCCTATGAGTTTCACTATAAGAGAAATGTACTACCCTGTAAATGTAGACATTCTTGTATTTCCACATATTCACAAAATATATCAGGAAAAAACCTCCCATTCAGCAAAAGAAACAGGATGGGGAACAGCTTCAAATCGCGAGGGCACTTCAGGTGACTTCCTCGGATTAAAAGAATACATTGAGGGAGAATCTTTTTCAAGAATTCACTGGAAAAAAATAAAAGAAAACAAACTATATGCAAAGAAATTTCAAGACGAAGACTATAGGGAGATAATTTTAAACATAAGCACCACAAGTTCCGAAGAAGAGATAGAAAGGATTGCTTCAGAGGCTGTCATTCTCTTAGAAAACGGTAATAGTGTTGGTCTTGCTATTGATAATAATGTTATACTCAAACCAGATAGCGGCGTGAAACAAAAACTTGCAATCCTTGAAAAACTCGCCTTGCTTGGTTATGAAAGTTGATAAGAAAATCAAGCAAATTACTTACATACCTCTGATTATAGGGATGTTGAGCTTGGCCCACTCTCTAAAACCAATTGGTTTCCTTTTTTTTACCTTACTTTTCTTAGCGATCTACATTGATACAACTTTTGAAATAGAAGTTCCAAACACTATTCTAACTATCATCGGAATTCTTGGCTCTATCTTCTTCATGATTAACGCATTTCGAACCCCCTTTGAATCCATTGCGCACTTAATAATGTTCATTTCTATCGTCAAGGTATTAGGCAAAAAAACTATGAGAGACCTGAAACAAATTGTAGCTCTTTCTTTTTTCAACTTTATTGACAGTGCAATTTTCCATTACTCCGCTATCTTCTTACTATACCTTCTACTCTACATTGTATCAATCACAGTGGCACTGCTACTTATTACCTTTACAGAGGATCGAAAAACCGTTTCCATAGAGCGAGAACTTTTCTCAAAAATCAGTAAATTTGGCATTGTATTTGGTATATTTGTTACAATTTTTTCACTATTCTTCTTTGTAATTCTTCCACGTTCACCATACGTGATCTTAAGGCCTCAAATTTACGCACCAAGCAAAAGAGTAGGCTTTGAAAATGAACTCACAATAGGAGAGGTTGAAAATCTCTCTTCAAAGGAACAAATTCTAATGAGAATAAAGCCAACAGGACACAGAAGAGAGAATTATATTTATGTAAGAGGAATAGTCTACAATAAATATGACGGTTTTACATGGATTAGAGAGCCCGAACATATTCCAGGATGGGAAGCTACCTCTAAGGCCCCTACTGGCCTTAAACAATTTTCAATAACCATTGAACCAATGAAAACGAGCGTGATTTATGCGCCAAACTTTCCAGAAAAAATTGAGATTCGTGGCTTTACTGTAATAAAATCGTGGGGAAAAATATTTATGATCAGCACAAATGAAATTTTCAGAAAAAACAATTACATAGCCTATTCTTCAACTTTTGAGGATACTTCATATGTTGACACCCTTGACTACTTTTCCATACCCCCTGAGTATGAAGAAACTTTAGATTCCATGCTTCAGCAAATAAAGATTCCCGATTTTGATTCAGAAAGAAAGGCAAAATACATAGAAAATTACTTTCACAACAACTTTAAATACGAAATCACTAACTTTCAGGATCGTAACTGGATCCAAAGATTTTTAGAGGAGAAGAAAGGATACTGTGAACATTTTGCGACCATTTCAGCGTTACTTTTAAGAAAAACAGGTATACCTTCGCGAGTGGTCGGCGGATTTATCACTAACGAATGGAACAATTTCGGTAAATATTACATAGTTAGGACAAAACATGCTCATACATGGGTGGAATACTTTGACGGAAAAAGCTGGAAAAGCATTGATCCCACACCCCCAAGACAAGAGAGAGAAAGATCGTTATTGTTAGAAAGACTCAACTCTTACATCGATTATCTTTCATATATTTGGACTACCCAGGTATTGGAATTTAGCTTTATGCATCAAGTTAAACTGTTTCTGAACATTCGAACATTACTAACTGAAAAACTCAAAAAAAACTTAAAAACCTTCCTAATCTTTACTATCATGGTGATATCATCGTCTCTAACTACGGTGCTGTTTTTAAAAAAAATTTCAACTAAGGAACACTTCGCCACTAAGTACTTTCGTAAATTTGAGAGACTACTTAAAAAGAAAGGTGTGACTTTAAAACCCGGAACAACAGCATATGAAATACTCAAAGATTTTGAATTCCCTGAAATCAAAGAATTCTTGGAAGAGTATCTTAAATGTAGATTTTCACCCAGCTGTGACCGTTCAAGACTTGTTCAAAAATTTAATGAGCTCAAAAGGAGAATTTCTTAACTAATAGGGAAGCATTATGGCCACCAAATCCAAAAGAATTGGAAAGCGCGTATTGAATTTCTGCCTCTCTATACTTCCCGGGTACGTAATCCAGATCGCATTCAGGATCAGGTATTTCGTAATTTCTTGTAGGGTGGATTTTGTTGGTGTAAACAGACATCACGGTGGCAACAAATTCCACTGCACCAGCGGCACCTAATAAATGTCCCGTCATAGACTTTGTAGACGAAATCGGTATGCTGTAAGCCCTTTCGCCGAATAATCTTTTGATAGCTTTAGTCTCAACAAGGTCATTTAGCTGTGTTGACGTTCCATGTGCGTTTATATAGTTGACTTCGTTGGGGCTAATCCCTGCCTCTTCGATAGCTAACCTCATTGAATGAAATGCACCTTCGCCTTCAGGATGGGGGGCGGTAATATGGTATGCGTCAGCCGTTGCACCATAACCTACAATTTCTGCATAAATCTTTGCACCGCGCCGAAGAGCATGATCGAGATCTTCGAGGACAATAATTCCGGAACCTTCACCCATTACAAAACCATCTCTCTCCTTGTCAAAGGGGCGTGATGCTCTCTCCGGCTCCTCATTACGAGTTGAAAGCGCTCTCATGCTACAAAATCCGGCAAGTCCAATCGGTGTTATTGAAGCCTCTGCACCACCTGCTACCATGATATCCGCGTATCCATGCTTAATTAGCCTGTATGCATCTCCTATAGCGTGTGCTGAAGATGCACAAGCGGATACAATGGCATAGTTTGGCCCCTTTAATTTGTACCGCATGGAAATGTGACCTGATGTAATATCTACAATCATCATTGGAATAAGGAATGGACTTACACGTCTTGGGCCACTTTCATGCAGTTTTATTATCTCAGACTCAAGTGTTATTATTCCTCCTATCCCCGATGTTACTATAACCCCAGCACGATAGGGATCAAATGCCCCTTCCCGCAAATTTGAATCTTCTATTGCTTCATGGGCAGCATATAATGCATATTGACTTACGAGGTCCAATCTTTTTAGTTCCTTAGGATCAATCCTGTCTTCCGGTTTAAAGTTCTTTACTAATCCGGCAATTTGAGAAGAAAACTGCGAAACATCAAAACGATCTATTTTCACTATACCATTTTCACCGGCAAGTAAATTATTCCAGAATTCCTTTACATTATTCCCAATTGGAGAAATAACCCCAACACCAGTAACAACAACACGTCTTAACATAATCAGAATCCAATATTACCTGATACGGTAATAAAACCTAAAATTACTTTCCTAATTTTGCCTGGATATAATTTACTGCATCTCCAACTGTTCTAATCTTTTCCGCATCTTCGTCAGGTATTTCAATGTTAAATTTTTCTTCAATAGCCATTACGAGCTCTACAACATCAAGAGAGTCTGCGCCCAGATCTTCCATAAATCTGGACTCCAGCTTTATCTGATCTTCGGATACTGAGAGTTTGTCGACTATGATTTCCTTTAATGTTGCAAGTATATCCATAAACACCTCCCTTTGTATTCTGTGCCTTTCTGCCGAGGGCGGGACTCGAACCCGCACGGAACATATTTCCACTGCCTCCTGAGGGCAGCGCGTCTGCCAATTCCGCCACCTCGGCGAGTTTCCCAATTTTAAGCCAAATCATTAGGAAAGTCAAAATGTTTAAGAGCTGAAGATTATTTAGTGATTCAATATTAAAAGCGGGGGTTAAGGTAATTACTGGTTCTAAGGCGAAAAAATCTTATACAAATAACTTGGGTTTTTCAAAATTATTTGATAACTTCAGTTAATGTGCTTTCTAAGTAAAAACTAGCATATATTTTTGTCATTTCCAGCATCCTGGTCTTGAGATAGGTTGTAGCATTCAAAAGGTCTGACTTTCTTGTAGTTACATTGTCAAAACAAATAGGTTCGCCAAGGAATACTTCTAAACGAGAAAAAGGCTTGGGAAATATAAATTCATCCCAACTCTTCAGGCGAACATATTTATTAACACGAGAAACAACAGGTATGAGAACACATCCACTTTTAATGGCAAGGAAAACAGCGCCAGGTTTCACGCTGAACTTTGGACCTTTAGGACCATCAACAGTTATTACAATGTCATAGCCACTCTGCAAATACTTTTTGGCTTCAACAATTGCTAAAAATCCTCCCTTAGAAGATGAACCCCTAACGGAGCAAAAACCAAAATGTCTTATTATAGTAGCTGCTAACTCGCCATCCCTACTTCTGGAAACTAAACCACAAATTTTTGAAAACCTGGACATAGGGTAAAAGAGCGCCAGTTGTCCATGCCATATCGTAAAAACTACGTTTTTACCTTCAGATTTTAACTTTAGATAACATTCGAGGCCGTATATCTTGTATTTAATGGTTTTAAAGATGATCTTTGTGACAAATATAAAAAAGTACACGAGAAGGAACTCAAAAAGCCTCGATTTTTTCGCCAAACGTAGAATAACTCTCACTCCTCCACCAAGTAATTAATATAATTTTCATGCTTTGAATCTAAAAGCTGAAGGGACTTTTACAACGAAACGTAAACTGCCGTCCCCGCTTTGAAAAAAATATAAACTTCCATACCACAACAAAATTACGACCCATCAAATTAAATCTTGACGCAAGCCTCTACCCATGCAACTGCCTTTAAGTTTTAAACTCTCAACTACAAGAAGGGTATTTTATAATTTAAAAATTTGAGGTTAAAATTTTATTGGGAGGTAAAAATGAAACCAAATAAGTTGCATATGGTAATAATAGTTATTATTCTTCTTTCCGGGCTGGCATACTCCAGGGTTGAGTATGCAGGTGGCAAAATCATATTCCAAATAAAAAATACCGAAGCAAAGTCCATTATAATAACAGGAAATTTTCTTAACTGGAACCCACAAGGTTTGCCTCTTAAGAGAGATGGAGATCTTTGGAAGGGAGAAATTACACTTGAACCTGGGAGTTACGAGTACAAATTCATAGTCGATGGAACATGGAAAGAAGACCCAGACAATCCCTGGAAAGTCCCAGATGGATTTGGAGGTTTTAACTCAAAATTTTTGCTAACAAATGATGGCAGTATATCTTTTGAAGAATCACAGATCACATCCATCAAATTAGCATCATCTCCCCTTAAATCCGTTGAGTACAAAGATGGTAAAATTTACTTCAGATTTTATGACGAAAAAGCAAAAGAAGTTTACCTCGCCGGAACTTTTAATAACTGGAGTCCCAATGCGCTGAAAATGGAAAACAAAGGCGCTTACTGGGAAACATCTCTATCTCTTAAACCAGGAGTATATGAATACAAGTATGTCGTTGATGGAGTATGGAAGGAAGACCCTTTTAATGCGAGAAAAGTACCGGATGGATTTGGAGGGTTTAATTCTCAGTTTGAATTGACTTCTGATGGAAGACTGGACTACTCACCTATTTCCGCTATGACGCAACAAAAACCAGAATTTACATGGAAAGGTCCTGAAATTGAAGGTGATAGTATTATTTTCAGATTTTTTGAACCCACCGCACAAATTGTCTATCTCGCTGGTACATTCAACAACTGGGCTCCAACCGGTTTACCGATGAAAAAGGATGATAAAGGAATCTGGTATGTGAAGGTAAAGCTAATACCCGGTAACTACCAATATAAATTTGTAATAAATGGAAACCTCTGGAAAGAAGACCCTACAAACCCCGCCAAGGTTGATGACGGATTTGGTGGCTTTAACTCAGCATTCAGGCTTACAGACAATGGTAAAATACTATTGGAAGCAGTAACACCTAAATCTCTTCCACAGGAACCCATTATAAAAAGTCTTAAAAAGCAAGGTACACCACTCTATCTTGCAATAGTCTGGCATCAACATCAACCAAGATATTACAGAGATCTTCAAACTGGCGAGTCTTTTGCCCCCTGGGTTAGACTCCACGGGATTAAAGACTATTATGATATGGCTGCAATACTCTACAAATATCCGAAGATTAAATTCACAATAAATTTGACCCCTGTATTATTAATGCAAATACAAGATGCAATAAAGCTCTACGACGAAGGAAAGTCACCTGATGTAGCTTTCCGTTTGACTCTAAAAAATGCTGATTCCTTGACATACGACGACAAAAAATACCTTCTCGAGAATTTCTTTAGTGCAAGCTGGGACAATATGATAGACATCTTCCCAAGGTACAAGGAACTTAGAACAAAAAGAGTTTTTAACCCCGATGGAACCATAAACTTTGACGAATCTATAAGAAGATACAGCACGCAGGATTTCAGGGATCTTCAGGTTTATTTCAACCTTTGCTGGTTCGATCCTGATTTCAGAGACGGAGAGGTTACACTGATAACAGGCGAAAAAGTGAGTGTGAGAAAATTCGTTGAAAAAGGGCGAAACTTCTCGGAACGGGATAAAAAAGAAATACTTGACATCCAGATGAAAATTCTTAAGGCAATAATTCCTGTACACGCCGACCTTCAAAACAGAGGTCAGATTGAAGTAATTACTACCCCTTATTATCACCCTATTTTACCACTAATATATGATACCGAATCCGCAAAGGAAGCGATGCCTAACGCAATCCTTCCTGAGAGATTCTCATGGCCTGAAGACGCAGACTGGCATGTAAAAATGGCTGTTCAAAAATATCAAGAGATTTTTGGGAAAAAACCGGAAGGCATGTGGCCAGCAGAAGGCGCAGTTTCTCATGCTATAGTTCCTATTGTAAGGCAAAATGGATTCATGTGGATGTGTTCAGATGGTCATGTTCTGGCAAGGTCGCTTAAGAAAGCAAACTTTGGTGATGATGATCTTTATAGACCGTACGCCGTCGCAAATGGAAAAGATACCGTATTTATGGTCTTTAGAGACACTGACTTATCTGACAGAATTGGTTTCAGATATAAATCCTTTACGGGAGTACAGGGTGCAAATGATTTGATATTAAGACTTTATGAGATTCATTCAAAATTCGCAACAGACACCGAACCAAGGCTTGTAACTATTATTCTTGACGGCGAAAACGCATGGGAATGGTACAAAAACGATGCCAAGGACTTTTTCCACTCTCTCTATTCCCAGCTTAGTGAGGCTGACTGGATAATAACGACAACCGTGGGAGAATTCCTGAAAAAGTATCCACCAAGGAGGACCATTACTCACTTACATGCGGGATCATGGATTAATGCCGACTTTTCTACATGGATTGGCGAAAATGAGGAAAATCTGGCGTGGAATTATCTGGGAAACGTGAGAAAAGATTTCGAAGACTTTAAAAAATCCGGAAAGTTTGACACAAAGCTGTTAGAAAAAGCATTCTTTGAGCTTGCCTCTGCTGAAGGGAGTGATTGGTTCTGGTTCTTTGGTGCTGATCAGAGCGCAGGAGATGATAGATGGACTGATATTATGTTCAGGAGAACACTTAAAAACGTTTACGAAATTTTAGGCGAAAGAGCACCTGACTACCTGGATAAATCTATACTGGAAGAAGCATCAAAAATGCCAGGGTACCAGACTGCTGTCATGGCAAAAACTGACCCACGGACAAATGCAAGGCTACTTACCGAAATTAAGGATCCCGAAGGAGATGACTATGGTCCAGGCTATTATATTTATCCAGCCAACGGGGTCTTCAAGAAAGGACACTTTGATCTTAGATCTTTAAGCATCTTTGAAAATCAAAATAGTTATATATTTTCTGTAAAATTAGGAGAGATCGACAACCCGTGGAATGCTCCTTACGGCTTTTCTCAACAGATACTATTTTTATACCTGGATTATAAAAGCGGTGGTACAAAAACAGCTCTCAAACCTTCCTTAAATTATAATACTACTCAGGAATGGGACATAGCCCTTATGATAAGTGGTTGGAGTGATGCGTGCGGCATTTTTGACAAGGATTTAAAACTTTTAGAACCACTTGATATCTACATAGACTATAGTAATAAAGAAGTCGTGTTCAGCATTCCCAAGAAGTACTTAACTGATATTAAAAACACTAAAATTACGCTAACACTTTACTCTTATGACGGGTATGGATATGAATCTCTTAGATCTTTAACATCTCATAGGGGTGAGTGGGAATTTGGCGGTGCAAAATCTTCATTAGCACCAAAAGTCATAGACATCTTACATCCAGAAAAAGGTGTTCAGGAAAAGGCTCTATCGGCGTATGAACAGGGACTAGTGCCAGAAATTCCAGGAGTAGCAATTAAGTAGAGAATCCCATCTGCCTCATTAATTGATTTTTTAGGTTTTTTAAACGATTGACCTGGTCGTACCCGTAAAGAATTATTGGGAACACTGAATTATTTGTAAGAAGAGGGTCTTTAAGATTATATTCCCTGATCACCCTGTCGCCTATTGGTGTTCCAGGAATCGGAGAAAATTCTGAAAGGGATATTTTTACACCGTAACTACTTATGGTCTTTATAGAATATTCAATATCTACAATTTGCTGCCCGGGAACTCCTAAAAACAAGTAGGCTGTGATCTGATGCAAACTAAACCCTGCCTTAAGTAGATTGTCAATTGCTCTCCTAAAGTCCTGGAAAGAAAGTTTCTCCCCTATGCTTTTTAGTAAATCTGAATTTACCGTTTCAACACCGAGGTAAATAGTTTCAAAACCTGTTCTTTTAAGAAACTCCGCAATTTCAGCATCTATTTTTCTAACATGAAGGGCGTTGGGGGTATGAAACCTAACCTTGCCTATAATACCAAACCTTTCAAGAGCTCTGAAGAATGGGTATAACCCTTCATGAAAATTATATAGCAGAGCATCGTCATAAAATACAAAATCACAGACATTCTTTTTATAGTAAAGATCTACCACCACTTTAGCTAATTGTTCAACATCAAGTACGCGGAATTTTGGTTTTATTTTATACGACGCGCAGTAAGCACATCTTAAAGGACACCCTTCAGTAATTCTCACAACAGCGTATCGTAGCTGTTCATATACATCATAATCCGGAATTTCGCTTGCCGGGTCCATATCAAATCCCTCTTTTTGTAGCGACTCCCACCCATCACCTTCCACGACAATGTCCGCGCCAAGTTCCTTATAAAAATCAGGCATGAGTGTAGCCGCAATTCCTCCAATTACTATTTTCGAAGTTGGCCATTTAAGCTTAGCTATATCGATTATCTCCTTTACCCCTGGGTACCAGTAAGTCATACCGGTGGTAATAAAGATATAATCAAAATTCTCATTAGCGGTCTCATTTAGAAAAACTGCTAAAGGTATCCCATATCTCTTAAACTTTCTCGGAACAAAGGACAAAACCTCAGGCTTCTTAGCTTCTTCAAAATAATACTTTCCCCGCCCATATGCATCCGACTTGCTTGCAATGCTTTGATAAAACCTATGCTCTCTACTAAGAAAATCGAAGAAAACAAAAGGTATTCTGCTTTTTTTCATTGAGGATGCTATCCTGAGAAGTCCATATGGCTTCAACCAGAAGTCATGTAATGCAAAATCGTAGACAGGTGGATTCACAAGAAGAACTCTCATAAGCTGAAAACGGTTTTGATCTTCCTTATTTTATACTTCTTAAGATCCTCCTTTTCCAAATTAAACTTATCCTTGAGTGCCTTAAAAAGGGAAGTTCTGGAAAGATCAATTTCTATAATTTCGGTTTTGTCTCCGACATTAGCCTCTACTAAAATCCTTGAAAACTCTATCCAATGAGGCTTTTTGGAGCACTGTTTTAAGGACAAAAATCTTAGTCCCGAAGGCGAAATCTTGTTTAAATTGCTCAATATCTCTTGCTCATCAAGAGTTTCCTCCGCCTCAAAAAAAAGAAATTCTTCAAGGCTCTCAACTCCAAGTGGAAGAGGATTGGGCATAGAAACTTTAGGTCTTGGAACAAAACCCGATGTATAAGAAAGTTTAACACCAGCTACCTTAAGTAAATGGATAATCATTCTTATTAAATCCCTGTGAGATAAAAGACTAATATTACCCAGAATTTCGTAAGAAAGTAGAAATCCTCCTATCTTGCTAGGGACATAGTTCCTCTGGTCAAAATCAAATTTTAAATTTCCTTGCTTCTTGATAATTAAACCTTCCCTGCAAACTTTATATCCTTCCTTAACCCATTTACCACATCCTGCACAGCCATACTTCGCACAATCCGCACTGTAATCAGGTAATTTAGACTTACTATACTCTTTTCTTAGAAATTGACTGTAAACACCTGTATCTATAAAATCCCACGGTAAGGGTTTTTCAGTACTTCTTTCTTTTAAATACTCATTATAATCAATTCCACTTACTTCAAAAGCTTCTAAATATGCATTAAATCTGAAAAACTCACTTCGTGAGTCAAATCTTGCACCAAGTTTATACGCTTCAAGCAGAACAGACGCAAGCGCACGATCCCCTCTTCCAAAAACTCCCTCAATTAAACTCATCTCTGGATCATGAAAAGAAATACTTAGATTTTTCTGATACCTTAAAGAAGACTTAATATATGCAATTTTATGATCTATAGTTTCTATACCTTCCTGCGGTGCGAATTGAAGGGGGGTGTGAGGACGTGGAACGAAAGGAGATATACTCGCTTTAAAATCAATTTTCCTAAAAGTGTTAGATATTCTCCTTAAAAAATCTACAAGTTCTACAATATCATCTTGAGTTTCACCAGGAATCCCGATCATCAAATAAAGCTTGACGTGGCGAAAGTGGTATTTTTGAGCAGTTTCAATAGAATTATAAATTTCATCGAGAGCCACATTTTTATTAACAGTTCTTCTTAACTTTTCAGATGCAACTTCCGGTGCGAGCGTTATGCCAAACCTTCTTAAGTCTGCAAACTCTTTGATCAAGTCCTCACTCAAGGCATTTATCGGTAAACTGGGGAGTGAGACATGGAGATTGTGAAAATGATTTTTTAGATATCTTATTAGTTCCTCGAGGTATGGATAATCGGAAATAGAAAATGCCAAAAGACCTACTTCATCAAATCCGGTTTTTTTAATGCCTTCATTTATTATGCTTATAACCTCTCCTGGTTCTCTTACTCTCAAAGGTCTATAGGTAAACCCGCCTTCGCAAAATCTACAGCCCCTGGTGCATCCTCTCATCACCTCAACCACATATCTATTATGAACAGGTTCCACATTGGGAACTATTTGATTAACCGGAAAATCATCGCGATGGAAATCTACCACTACTCTTTGCACCCTTTTTGATACCCCTGGAACATATATTCCTTCAACGGTGGAGGCTTCAAGAAGAAAATCAGCTTTACTTAGTTTTCCCTTTTTATACTTCTTTAAGAGTGGTACGAGGTTCCTGACAATATTTTCCCCATCTCCTACAGCAAAAAAATCCACAAAAGGCTCAACAGGAAGCGGGTTTAGGGCACAAGGTCCGCCAACAAGAACAAGTGGGTAACTACGGCTATTAATCCTCTCTTCGCGAAACAAAGGTATCTGCGATAAGTCAAGGGCAAGTAGTAAGTTCGTGTAATTTAACTCAGTGTGCATGGATACACCGAGCAAATCCAGATCCCGGACCGGGGTATAGGTTTCAAGAGTAAAAAGGGGAATATTTCCCTCTTTCATCTTTTCTATCGCGTCTACCCATGGAATAAAGACTCGCTCTGCGAACACATCTTCAAATTGATTAAATACATGATAAATGATCTTGAGCCCAAGATTAGACATTCCGATTTCGTAAATTTCTGGGTACAACAAGCCTACCCTCAAAGTCGATGGCTTAACTTCTTTTCTAACAGCGTTGAATTCATGCCCGAGATATCTTCCCGGTTTTTCAACATCCAGAATAAAACCTGAGAATGGGTGAGAAGTCATACAGAAAATCTTATAAGAAGCACATCCCCGCTTTTTACTATATAGTCCTTACCCTCGAGCCTATATAATCCAAGTTCTTTTGCTTTCTTTTCACTCCCGGCTGATTTTAAATCTTCGATATTTATGACTCCTGCACGGATAAATCCCTTTTCCATATCGCTGTGTATCTTTCCAGCAGCTTGCTTAGCCGTTGACCCCTCTGGCACATACCATGCTCTAACTTCAGTTTTACCGGCTGTGTAAAACACAGTAATCTGCAGAGCTGATACCACTGCGCTAGAAATCTCTTCTTTTATACCTCTTGTTATTCCATAACTGGAGAGAATCTCCTTTTTTTCAACCGGTGACATTGATATAAGCTCTTCTTCTATTTTAAGACAGGTAAGGAAATACGGGGAGTTTCTCTCATTTATCTTTTCAATCACAGAAGCTGGCAAATTCTGGCTTAAACTCTCCTCCTTTCTGTTTATGACAAAAATCTGGGGCAATGACGAAACAAATGAGTATCCTTTGATAATCTCCTTTTCACTTTCTTGAAGATCTAAAGAATATAACGGCTTTTCGTTTGAAAGCCAGGACTCAATTTTTCTAAGAAGTACAAGTTCTTGCTCGTTTACCTTCTTCTTTGTCCTCTCCCTCTCCAGAGCTTCTAATCTCCGGCTAACAAAATCTAAATCGGTAAGTAAGAGTTTATACTCAATTTGCGTAAAAGTTTCACCTAAATCACGATCATTTGCATCAGAGATAACCAGAATTAACGCTTCTGCCTTTGTAAGTTCGTTTCTGATTTCACCTCTTTTCTCATCTTTCCAGAGTTTACCAAAACCTTCAAAATCCAGCGCTTCTATGTGAATAGGGGTTATTTTCTGAGAATCATAAATATCAGCAAGAAAAAAAAGGTTAGGGTCTTCTAAAACAAAAGTTCCTATTCCCGAAACATAACCTGCACCCTTTGAGTAATTCCCATCGGTCAAGATTTTGAGAAGCGTGGATTTGCCTACGAGAGAATCTCCAACTATTGCTACCCTCATCAAAATATCCCTATGATTTTACCGTCTTCGGTGATATCAATATTTTCTGCAGAAGGGATCTTAGGAAGACCTGGCATTGTCATAATTTCACCGGCAATTGGAACTACAAAACCAGCACCAGCACTAAGCCTTACTTCTCTAATATGCAGTGAAAAATCTTTTGGCCTTCCGTAAAGTTTCGGATCACCAGACAAAGAGAGCTGGGTCTTCGCAATGCATACAAATAAATCACCAAATCCCTGTTTTTCCAGGACTTTAATGTCATTTTCAGCGTCTCTGTCAAAGATCACTTCTCTGGCACCGTAGATCTTTTTTGCTACTTTCTCAACCTTCTCTCTGATAGAGTCATCTAATTCATAAACGAACTCTATATCTCCAGTTGACTTCGAAGCTAATTCAACAACTTTCTTTGCTAAATCTAATCCACCTTCGCCCCCTTTAGACCATACCTCAACAATAGCAGCATCTTTTCCCTTAGAAACAACATAGTTATACAGGGTTTCTAGTTCTTTCTCTGAATCTTGAGGGAATCTGTTGATTGCAACCACAAACGGAATGTTATAAATCTCCAGATTTTCCATGTGCTTATCAAGATTCTCAAATCCCTTGCGAAGAGCATCAATATTTTCATTTGATAGTTCGGCCTTTTTCACTCCTCCATGGTGCTTAAGAGCTCTCACAGAGGTAACCAGGACAGCTACTTTGGGTTTTAAATTTCCAACTCTTGAGACTATGTCTATAAATTTTTCGCCTCCAAGGTCAGTACCAAAACCTGCTTCAGTAACTACATAATCAGCAAGTTTTAATGCAAGTTTTGTCGCAATAAGGGAATTAGTACCGTGTGCAATATTTGCAAAAGGTCCAGTGTGGATAAAAGCGGGGTTATTTTCAAGAGTCTGGACCAGGTTTGGTTTGAATGCATCTCGTAAAAGCGCCCCCACTGCACCATGGACCTTGAGATCTGACACTCTCACAGGTTCATCCTGAAAGTTATATCCAATTACTATCCTCGATATCCTCTCTTTTAAATCCCTGTAATTAAGTGCAAGCCCGAGAATGGCCATGATTTCGGATGCAGCCGTGATATCGAAACCATCTTCCCTTGGAAAGCCATTTACGGAGCCACCAAGTCCTACTATTATTTTCCTGAGTGCCCTGTCGTTTAAGTCAATTACTCGCTTCCAGGTTACAAGTCTTGGATCAATACGAAGCTCATTCCCCTGATGAATGTGATTATCTATAATCGCAGAAATAAGGTTATGTGCAATGGTAACAGCATGGAAATCTCCTGTAAAGTGCAAATTAATATCTTCCATCGGAACTACTTGGGCATAACCACCCCCTGCAGCTCCTCCCTTAATCCCAAAAACAGGTCCCATAGAAGGCTCTCTCAATGTTACGATGCTTCTATGTCCAAGTCTATTAATTGCATCGCAAAGACCTATGGAGACAGTGGTTTTACCCTCCCCGTAAGGTGTTGGTGTAGTGGCCGTAACTAAAATTAAGTTCCCTTCCTTCTTGCTTTTAAATTCATCAGTATTTAGAATCAGAGGATTTATTTTGGCTTTAAAATCACCACAGTGAGTTATAAAACGGCAATCAATTCCAAGTTTGGCAGCGATGTGGTCAATACTTAAAAGCTTAACGCTACTTGCAATTTCTATATCACTTTTCATAACGTAACCTCACTCCTTTTAAAACATTCCTGAAAATCATTATATCAGTAACTGAACCTACACCACCAGGAACTGGTGTAATATAGGCACATTTTTCTTTTACACTATCGAAATCAACATCACCTACTATACTCCCATTAAATTCATTAATGCCAACATCAATCACAAAAGCCCCTTCTTTTACCATGTCTTCTTTAACAAAAAAAGGCTTCCCAACGGCAGAAACGAGGATATCCGCACACAATGTGTATGACCTAACATCCTTTGTTAGAGAGTGGCATACTGTGCACGTAGCATCTTCGTTCATGAGCATAATTGCTATGGGAAGGCCTGAGCGAAAACTCCTTCCAAGTATACATGCATTTTTACCCCTCATATCATAACCAGTTTCTTTTATAATTCTAATGACCGCGTCTGCTGTTGCAGGGCGAAGGCCTTTGTCTTTTCTTATTAATTTACCAAGGTTCAAAGGAGAAGCACCATCAACATCTTTTTCAGGTAGTATCAGCGATGTGAGATTAAGGTAATCTCTTTTGTCCTGCACTTGAATCATTATACCATCAACATTTTCATCACTATTTTTGATTTCTATAAGTGAAGCGAGTTCATCAAGACCGGAAGTTAGAATGACCTCTACTTCTACATCTAACTTTCTTGCAACCCTTTTCAAAGAGTTAACATAAACTTCATCGGGGGGCTCTGGATTGTACTGGAGGATCGAGAGTTTCAACTTACGATCCAAATTTATTGAGTTAAATTCTCTAAGTAATTCTTCTAATACTTTTTCTCTTATCTTCCGACCATCGACAACCTGAGCTGGCATTTAGATATTTTAAACGAGAGTTGATGTAAACTAAAATGGTGGCGGCGGAGGGAGTCGAACCCCCGACACGCGGATTATGATTCCGCTGCTCTGCCAGCTGAGCTACACCGCCAGGGTATAGCGGGGGCTGGATTTGAACCAGCGACCTTCGGGTTATGAGCCCGACGAGCTACCAGACTGCTCCACCCCGCGATCTACAGTTAGATAATATAATTATATAATACCAGTTTCAAACAGTCAATAGCTTAACATGTTAATTTTCACAAAGTAAGTCTTTTGTGTCCTTGAAAATTCAAGGTATTGCGTTTAATATTTTTACATTAAAGCGCCCGTAGCTCAACAGGATAGAGCGGCGGACTACGAATCCGTAGGCTGGGGGTTCAAGTCCCTCCGGGCGCATTTAGTAACAAAGTAATGGAAACAGAGAAAGAAAGGTATTTTTTTATAGAGGCAATTAAAGAAGCCCGTGAGGCTTTCAAAGAAGGTGAGGTTCCTATAGGTTGTGTTATAACCTATGAAGATCAAATAATAGCCAGAGCCCACAATAGGACGGAATCTCTAAATGACCCGACCGCCCATGCTGAAATAATAGCGTTAGGAATTGCTGGAACGCATCTAAACAACTGGAGGCTTACTGGATGTAAAATGTACATTACTTTAGAACCATGTTTGATGTGTACAGGCGCACTAATACTTTCAAGAATCTCAGAAGTTATCTATTTACTTGAAGACCCGAAATTTGGCGCAATTGAAAGTAAGTTAAAGCTTGATAACATTATGGTTTTCAACCATAATTTCAAGGTAAGAAAATTCTATGACGATGAACTCAGACAAGATGTTAGGAATTTAATGAAAACTTTCTTTCAGAAACTTAGATGAAATTTTTATTTTTCCTGTTTACACTCTACATTCCTGACTTAACAAAAATTGAGAGGTTAGAGCTACTTGAATCGAAAATAGAAAAAATGATAGAATCAGGAAAAGCAGATTCAGCAAAAACTCTTAGCATATACCTTAAATCCAAGACGAAAAACAGACAAAAAGAGAAGAAATCGTTATATTACTTATATGAAGTCGCAAAAATTGAGGGTGAACTTGCAGAATTGGATGAGATCTTCTTAAATCTACTGAAAATGTGTAACAAAGCAGAATCACTTGCATTATTGAGGGATTTCAGCATCTACTACTACAATAGGCGTTCTTATAATAAAGTTTTAGAAATCAAAGATAGATTGCCTATTGAAGATGATACCATTAACTTCTTGGTGGCTCTGTCTTATTTTAACTTGGGAGACTTTAAAAATTCCTTTAGGTACGCAGAGGCATCAAACTTAATTGAAACAAAACCATTAAAAGCCGTGCTTTTGTACAAGTTAGGATCCATCGAAGAAGCTATGAAGATAGCGAATGAAATCGAATTTCCGGAGATAGAGCTTTTGTCACAGTACTCGCTTTCCCAATGGGATAATTTTTTTGAAACTTACAAGAAATCCCGCGAAAGAATTAAACCAGGATTTCGACTTTACGCAGACCTTCTTTACCTCATATCGTTAAGAGAAGCAGGATTAAAGACCCCACTAACCCTTTTTGAACAGTGGATTGAACTTTATGGCGAGCAACCACTTGTCAACTATGTAATGTATCTATATTCAATAGAGCTCTACGAAAGGAAAGACTATAACAGGGCTTTAAAGAATTTAAAGGCAATTGATACCTTATATCTTTTTAGTACTTTTAGTGAGACTAAAGTTGATTATTACTGGTTACTTGGAAAAATTCAATTTCAGAGGAACGCAAGCCTCAGCGAAATTAGAAAATATGTGCTGGCTGTTCTTAAAAGCACCAATTCTCAGGAAATAAAAGACTCTGCCAATTATTTACTGGGTGTGACACTCTTTAGATTTAACCAGCTGAGGAGATCACTAGAATACTTTTCCCAAATTTCCCCTAATTCTGATCTTTACTGGTCGAGTCAGTACTATGTTGCAAAAGTGAATCTTAAGTTAGGAAACTTCAGAGATGCTGAAAAAATAGTTGAATATGTACAAAATCAAACAAATCTGGATAGGGAAACACAAATAAAGTTTTTAGAAATTAAAGGTGAATTATACGAAAACGAAGGCAAGTTCAATCAAGCTATAAAGGCATATCATAGTTTGTTAAATTTGATAAGCAAAAGTACAAATCCAACAAAATATTACGAAACCTTGCTTAAAATTGATGTCCTTAAATTCAAGCGAGGTGACTTCAGGAGCCTTGAGGAGGCGTATCTTTCATATGTAAAAAAATACCCAGAAAGTCCCTTAAACGCGCAACTTTACTATGACATAATGTTCAAGTATGTCTACCTGAGGGATCCCAATAATGCGAAGAGATTCTTAGAAAGTCTGATACAGAGTTTTCCTCAAAGCCCGAGAACAAAAGATGCCATAGAACTTTATTTTTCAAGTCAAATAGCTACATTAGAGGATACAGCCCTCTTAAATGCACTATCCTTAAAAAATTCCGCACTAACATCTGACCTTCAATACTTCAAAGGCATCCTTTACCTGCGAGAGAAAATGACAGACCAGGCATTACGCTCCTTTAACGAGGTTAAAGAAGGGAGATACAAAGATGAAGCTAAATACAAAATTATGGAAATCTATGCATCCCTTAATAGGTTTCAGGAGGTAGAAATAGTGGGACAGGATCTCTTACCGGAAGAACTCAAAGACCCAACAGATTTAAAGATAATACAATTATACTTAAGAGCTCTAAAAATGCAGGGTAAATCTGACGCCTTTGAAAGTTTTTTAAACTACTACATTACAAAAGATTCACCGTATAACAAAGATTTAGCAATCTTCATATCTGAATTATACTTTAGAGAACACGATACAGTTAATGCCGTTAAATATATACTTAAATCAAAAGCTCTTGGCGCAACGGATACAGAAATTAGTAAATACAATCCTGATCTATTAAAACTTACAGGGTGGCGATGATTTTCGAATCAAGGTTCTCAAAAGATCTTTACTTCGATAAGTGTTCTTTTGTTTCCATAGATATCGAAGCTACTGGACTTAAAATCAAGGATGATAGAATATTAGAGCTTGCCTTAGTTAAATGGGAATACAATGGCAAAAAAGAATACTTTCACTCTTTATTTAATCCCGGTGTAGATCCAACTCCTCACTCTATTAGCGTTCACGGCATAACAAAATCTGATTTAAAAGACGCTCCGGAATTCAGGGAGCTCAAAGGAAAGATAAAAGACTTCATTGGAGATTCAATAATAATAGGCTTTAACC
The DNA here is from genome assembly GCA_039803305.1 of Caldifarciminota bacterium. Taxonomy (GTDB): domain Bacteria; phylum Hydrothermota; class Hydrothermia; order UBA1063; family UBA1063; genus UBA1063. The sequence continues at coordinate 5,189 of JBDRYG010000017.1, read as the reverse complement.
TTCTTGCCCTTGACTTAACATTGCTTAATAAAGAATTGAGAATGCAAGGTGAAGCACCTCTTTACAATTACTTAATAGACGTACAAGGGGTTGCTTCTAAAATACTCGGTAAACCAAAAGAGAGATCCCTTTCTACTATATCAAAAGAGATGAATGTAGTTAATTCAAACTTTCACAGGGCTTTACCCGACGCAGATACAACAATGAAAATCTGGATAAAAATTTTAGAGTATTTCCGAAACCAGGGATTTAGAAAATTAAATGAATTGCATGAACGTGGATACTTTAATTTAAAATTGAATCCAACCGCAAGAGAAATATTTTTACTTGGTAGATCGAAAAGATATGTCGAAATAGTTTATAAATCACCAAACTCGCCAAAAACAAAAAGGACCATTGAGCCCCTTGGAGTCAGGGGCTCAATGGTCGATGCTTTCTGTAATCTAAGGCTTGACTTTAGAAGTTTTAATACCGCTTATATTCTAAGCTACGAGTAAATCACTCTTCTTTCTTTTCTCTCTTGGCTTCTTCTATAATCTTCTTTGCTATTTCAGCTGGTACCTCGTCATAATGAGAGAACTTCATTGTAAAAGTACCACGCCCTTTAGTGATGGACCTCAGGGTAGAAGAATATTTGTAAAGTTCCGCTAAAGGAACCAGTGCCTTAATGACCTGATATCTACCCTGGCTGTCCATTCCTAGTATTCTTCCCCTTCTCGCGTTTATATCACCAATCACATCACCCATAAATTCTTCTGGAACAGTAACTTCAAGCTCATAGATGGGTTCAAGTAAATATGGGTCTGCTTTAGCCTGAGCATCTTTAAATGCCAGAGACCCCGCGATTTCAAAAGCAAGGTTTGAGGAATCCACAGGGTGATACTTCCCATCGTACAAAATCACCCTTACATCAACCACCTTTGCACCTGCAAGAACACCGGCGTCCATAGCTTTCTTAACACCTGTCTCCACGGCTGGAATAAAGTTAGCTGGAATTGCACCACCAAAAATTTGGTTGACAAATTCGTATCCTCCTCCTCTTGGAAGTGGCTCGATTCTGATATTGCAAATCCCGTATTGACCGTGACCACCAGTCTGTTTCACGTATTTTCCAAAACCTTCTGCTACTTTTCTTATACTTTCCCTATACGGAATTTTGGGTTTTTCTGTAAGGACATTTACTCCATATCTATCTTTAAGTCTCGATATTACCACATCAAGATGCATCTCGCCAAGTCCCCATAAAAGCGTCTGTTTTAGTTCCGGATCGTACTTAAAATCGATGGTTGGATCCTCACTCTTCAGCCTGTTTAAGCCCTCGCCAACCTTATCCTGGTCTTCTCTACTTTGTGGCATTATTGCGATAGAAACAAGTGGTTCAGGAAACGCCATGGGTTCTACTTCAACTGGATAATCCTTTTCGGTTAAAGTGTCATTTGTTTTAGTTTCCTTTAGTTTAACAAGAGCTCCGATCATTCCTGCAGTAAGAACGGGGGTTTCCTTCCTCTCGGACCCTCTCACCAAATACATCTGATTAACTTTTTCAGTCCTCTGAGTGCGTGAATTTAGATATTCTTTGCCCGACTCCACTTTTCCAGAGAGAACCTTAATTATACTCACTTCACCAAGATGGGCTTCTTGGAATGTCTTAAAAACGAATGCTACGGTCTTTCCATCGGGATCGGGATTAATCTGGACCTCGTTTCCTGCGAGTTTACCGACCTCAGGTTTTACATCTCTTGGAGATGCACCGAAATTTAGAATAGCACTCAAAAGTTCTGAAATTCCAATAGCTTCTTTCGCATCCCCAAACAGTACTGGTATAATCTCCTGTTTCAAAACCGAAGCCTTTAAAACTGGAATCAGTTCTTCATCGCTAATTTCTTCTCCAGACATGTACTTTTCCAGTAATTCCTCAGATGTCTCAATGATGTTCTCTCTAAATCTCTCCCTTTCCTTTAATGCTTCTTGTTTGACATCACCAGAGAGGTTAGATACATCACCCGTAATGAGGTCAAAAACACCTTTAAAAGAAGAACCTTTACCTAGAGGCAATTGGAATGGTGTTACATGATGTCCAAAGAGCTGCTTAAGCTCTTCCCACAGGTTTTCTAGGTGTATCTCCTGGGCCGTCATTTTATTCACGAAAACAAAAACCGGTATACCTTTCTTCTTAGCGAGTTCAAAATACTTTTCTGTTCCCACTTCAACACCCGAAGATGCATCAATTACAACAACAGCATTATCTCCTACTCTTACTCCTGCATGAACTTCTCCAGCAAAATCTAGGTAACCAGGCGTATCAATTAAATTAATCGTATAACCATTATAATCAAGATGACCAATGGAAAGTCTTATTGAAAATTTTCTCTTAATTTCCTCCTCGTCATAGTCCATTACTGTATTGCCTTGCTCGACACTTCCCATTCTTGATATTACACCACCTTTATACAAAATTGCTTCACAAAGCGTAGTCTTTCCAGATCCACCATGTCCAATGAAAACTACATTTCTAATTTTTTCAACCATTCTTTTACCTCCCCGAATTTTTAACCACTATGTTTAAAAGCCTATCCGGAACATAAATAACATTCAAAATTTCACTTTGCCCAATATAATTTCGAATTTTTTCCTCATTAAGGGCAGCGTTCAAAACTTCATCTTTCTCGCTCCCCTTTTTAACCACCACCTTACTCCTTACCTTTCCATTTATCTGAACGGGAATTTCAACCTCCTCAAAATGTAGAAACTCTTGATCATACTCGGGATATCTTTCATTAAAGATAGTAGTGGTAAATCCCATATAGTTCCAGATCTCCTCTGCCACATGGGGAGCAAATGGTGCTAAAAGCACAGCGTATTCTATCAAAGACTTCAAGAAGACATATGAATTTCGGTCTTCAAAAGAATAAAGGTCATTTAAAAATTCCATCATCCGCGCTATGGCTGTATTAAAGTGAAATTGAAGAGAATCTTCTTTTACCGCTTGTATAGTTTGCTGTAGTTTAATGTAAAGCTCTTTATCCTTGCCTTGTAACGAGCTTTTGTCAACAGTTATTTTTCTTCCACCAACTTTATTGCCGTTTTCAGCATATATCCTTAATATGCGAAGCAAAAACCTCTTTGCACCCTCAACCCCTGCGTCAGACCATATCATGTCCTTTTCAGCAGGACCAGCAAAAAGTATGGTAATTCTGGCTACATCTGTACCATGCTCCTCGACAAATGGTGCTACTGCTACTATGTTCCCTCTTGATTTTGACATCATTTCAGTCAAAATCTCAACTTGATTACCACACTTTATATGAACATTTTCTTTCACATCTTCGTCCTTTGCAACCTCACCGCAATTTCTACAGTAGTAAAAACTTTTGTGAACAAGGCCTTGTGTAAAAAGATTTTCAAAAGGTTCAGGATAATTCACAAGACCTTCATCATAAAGTACTTTCTGGATAAAGCGGGCATAAATCAGATGTTTTGTTGCATGCTCAACACCACCAATATATTGATCTACAGGCATCCATGTATTTACCTTTTCTGAGTCAAATATTTTCTCTCCATTCTTTGCGTCAATATATCTCAAAAAGTACCAGCTTGAGTCTACGAATGTATCCATTGTATCAGGATCCCTCTTTGCTGGTCCTCCACATTTTGGACAAGAGGTATTAATCCACTCTTCCACATCTTCAAGCGGTGATCTTCCCTTTGGCTTGAAATCTTTTATATTTTCCGGAAGTAAAACAGGAAGATCAGCCTCGGGAACTGGGACTATACCGCACTCAGGACAATGAACCATAGGAATTGGTGCACCCCAATACCTTTGCCTTGAAATGAGCCAATCTCTCAATCGGTAAGATACGGCTTTTCCACCAAGTCCTAATCTTTCCAGCTCATCTTGAATTGCTGCAATTCCTGACTCTGAAGTTAGACCGTTAAATTTTCCAGAATTCGTCATGATTCCATAATCCTCGTATGCTCTATCCATGGATTCTGGATCAAGCTCCCCATCGACAGGTTTGATAACCACCCTTATAGGCAGTCCGTTTTTCCTTGCAAATTCAAAATCCCTCTGGTCGTGGGCAGGGACGCCCATAACAACACCTGTACCGTAATGGGCAAGGACATAGTCTCCAACCCAAATAGGAACTTTTTCATTAGTTAGCGGATGTATAGCAAAAAGTCCTGTAAAAACTCCAGACTTCTCCTTCAGTGCAAATTCTCTTTCCACATCACTCTTTTTAACGGACTTATCTACATATTCTTTTATCGTGTCCCCATAAGGTGAGTCGGCGATCAGGCGCTTTACAAATTCGTGCTCAGGTGCTATGGTGATAAAAGTTACTCCAAAAAGCGTATCAGCTCGAGTGGTAAAAACGGGAATCTCCGAACCATCTTTCTCGTATTTGAAAATAATACGAGTCCCATAAGAACGTCCTATCCAATTCTCTTGTTGCTTAATTATGTTCTCTGGCCATTTACCCTTCAATAAAACTAAATCATCCAGCAGTCTATCAGCATAGCTGGTGATTTTGAAGAACCACTGTTCCAACTCTTTCTTAATAACAAAAGATTTACACCTCTCGCATTTACCATCAACTACCTGCTCATTAGCTAAAACTGTTTTACACGATGGGCACCAGTTCACATACTCTGCCTTTCTATAGGCAAGTCCGCGTTTATAAAGCAGGAGAAAGAGCCACTGGGTCCACTTGTAATACTCGGGATCACATGTGGCTATCTCTCTATCCCAATCATAGGATAACCCAAGCATGTCAAAAGTCTTTCTGAAATTTTCTATGTTATTATATGTCCAGGTTCTGGGATGAATGCCGTGCTTGATAGCCGCGTTCTCTGCAGGAAGACCAAAGGCATCCCACCCTATAGGATGCAATATATCGTAACCTTCCATTATTTTTACACGAGCGACTACATCACCAATCACATAATTCTTAAGGTGTCCCATGTGAAGATCACCAGAAGTATACGGGAACATCTCGAGGACATAGTATTTTCTTTTAGGTTTCTCAGGTGTTTTGTATAAGTTAATCCTTTTCCAGAATTCCTGCCATTTCTTCTCAATTGACCTTAAATTAAAATTATACTCCATCTTTTCCTCCAGGAGTTAATAATTTTATGCTTAAAGAATTGGAAAATCAAAGAATGGACATTAGAATTATTCGATGAAAATC